>JBDSHT010000240.1:0-3847 GCA_039918315.1 Ginsengibacter sp.
CGGCAGCACAGGCTGCTTATTTGGTTGCACAGCAAATTTATTCAGAAGCCAATGAAGCGAATGAATCAAAAAAAATATCATCGGTTTACTCGATAAAAAAAGCAAAAGATGTTTTGGATGAAGTCATTAAATCTCATCCAAAAAGCGAGGGAGGTATCAATGCACAAAATCTTTCGAACAATATTCTTCGCCCTGAAATGAGCCTGGTAACCGAAAAAGTAAATGTTCCGGGCCTGCCATTTCGTACGCTCGTAAAATATAAAAACAGCACCCAGATATGGTTCCGCATTCTGCCACTCACTAAGGAATTAAAAAATATGATGAGGGAAAATGATGGCAGTCAAAAAGTATTTGCAAAGATGGTTTCTGGAAATAATATCCGCAACTGGCAACAATCTCTACCAAAAACAGATGATTACTTGCAGCATTCCGTGGAAGTAAAAATTGATGCCTTGCCTGTTGGTGAATATGTTTTGTTGGGAAGCGGAGATGCTAATTTTAGTCTTGATAAGACTCCAATCGTTGCTCAATACTTTTACATTTCAGATATTAGTTTTATAAACAGCCGGGAAGAATATTTTATTCTCAATCGCACGACAGGAAAGCCTTTAGCAAATGCAAAAGCACAGGTTTGGTTTCAAAAATATTCTTATGATACCCGTGAAAATATTATGCAGAAAGGACCGGTATTAGTTGCCAATAAAAATGGCTATTTAAAATTGCCGATCAACGAAAAAAGTAAAGATCAACAATTTGTAAAACTTGAATTAAGTTACCTTAAGGATTACCTGTTCTTAGATGATTTTCAATACACACCTTATTATGAACAGCAGAGTAAAGCAGACGAGGAGTATGAAAATCAAAAAGAATATGACGAAGAGAGTGCAAAAGTTTTTTTATTTACCGACCGAAGTATTTATCGTCCGGGGCAAATAGTTTATTTCAAAGGCATTGGAGTTACGAAAGATATTAAAAATGAAAAATCAATATTGCTTCAATCAAAGGATTCTTTAACAGTAATTCTTACAGATGCCAATGGGCAAAAAACAGACTCAATAAAAGTGAAGCTCAATGAATTTGGGTCGTTCAACGGAAAATTTAAATTACCTGAAAATAAACTGAATGGTGAATTCAATATTGAAGTATCCGAATATAACAATTCATCAATTTCATTTTCGGTGGAAGAATACAAGCGTCCTAAATTTTACACTGAATTTGAGAAAGTAAAAGAAAGTTACCGTGTAGGCGACACAGTTAGCATCACAGGTTTTGCAAAAGCTTATGCAGGAAATAATATCGATGGCGCATTGGTAAAATTCAGTGTGACCCGAGAAGCAAGGTTCCTTTATCCGTGGATGTTTTGGCGCAAAGGATTTCCAAGAACATCGTCTCTCGAAATAACTCACGGTGAAATAACCACTGATGCAAACGGCAAGTTTTCTATAAAATTCGCAGCCATTCCCGACCTGACTTTAGATGAAAGTACAGACCCGGTTTTCGATTATAAAATAAAAGCAGATGTTACAGATATCAACGGCGAAACGAGAAGTGGTGACATCACTGTTCCTGTGGGTTACAAGGCATTGAATTTACAAATTTCGATGCCTGCTAATGCTGTGTTTGAAAAAGATAGCCTGAAAAATATTCCGGTCAGCAGTACTAATTTAAGTGATGAATCAATTGCAGCAAAAGCAAATCTAAAAATTTATAAATTAGAATCCCCTGACCGCTTAATTCGAAAAAGATTTTGGGATGAACCGGACCAGTTTATTTATTCCAAAGAAGAATACATCCGCAATTTTCCTCATGATGAATATAAGGATGAAAGCCAAAAAGAGTCGTGGGCAAAAGGCAAAATGGTTTTTGAAAAGACAGACAGTGTTTCCAAAAAGTCGTCCTTCGATATTCAAGCTTCAAACCTTGCCGAAGGTTGGTATGTAGCAGAAATAATTGCGAAAGATCAGTATGGAAAAGAAGTAAGAGATAAAAAATATTTTCAGGTATTTGATAAAAAATCAGCTACGCTGCCAGCACAACAATATATTTGGAATTATGCAGAAAAAACATTCGTGGAGCCGGGAGACAAAGCAAAGTTTATCCAGGGAAGTTCGGCGAGTGATTTGTTTGTAATAGAACAAATAGACCGAAAGGGCCTGCGGGATGGCATTACACCCGCAAGCACATTTAATTATGTTTCATTAAATAAAAACAAGAAAGCATTTGAGTTGGCAGTAACAGAGGATGATCGGGGAGGTTTTTCAGTAAACCATTTCTTTGTAAAAGACAATCGGTTTTATGTTTCTTCTAATCCCATTTACGTTCCATGGAGCAATAAAGATTTGACAATTTCATTCGACACATACCGCGACAAAACTTTACCCGGAAGTGAAGAAAAATGGAAAGTATCTATTAAAGGAAATAAAGGAGACAAGGTTGCAGCGGAAATGCTGGCATCCATGTATGACGCTTCTTTAGATCAGTTTCAACCACATTCGTGGCAATCGCTAAACAGTATTTGGCCAACTTATTACAGTCCAACAAACTGGATCGACAGACAAAATTTTACGACTGTAAATTCTATAGAAAAATATTGGAGTGAAAAATACATTCAGCAAAAAGAAAAAAGATATGATGCGTTGAATTATTTGCCGGGATATTATTATGGAGGATTTAGTGACAAGAATATAGTGATTCGAGGTAGCGGTATAGTATCACAAGAAATGGCTGCTCCTGGAATGATGAGAAAAGAAAACTTATCGGAAGCAGTTATAGTTACTGCTCTTAGTGGAAAAGTAGCAGGAGTTCAAATTACTGATTCGGCTTTGGGTCTTTTTCCAGCCGATCAAAAACCAACTCAGAAAGTTGATCAATCTCAAATCCAAATCCGAAAAAATTTCAACGAAACTGCTTTCTTCTTTCCTGAATTACGAACAGATAAAGACGGAAATATTGAGTTTAGTTTTACCATGCCGGAAGCGCTTACGCAATGGAAATTGATGACGCTGGCTCACACAAAGGATCTTGCCAGCGGATATGCAGAAAGGACGGTAATCACTCAAAAAGAATTAATGGTGCAGCCAAATGCACCACGCTTTTTGCGCGAAGGAGACCAGGTGGAATTTAGTGCGAAGATTGTGAACATGGGAGATAAAGAGGTAACGGGACAGGCTGAATTACAATTGTTGAATGCCTCTACCATGAGCCCTGTAGATGGTTGGTTTAAAAATATAATTCCGGTGCAATATTTTACTACAGCCGCTGGACAAAGTACGCTGGTGAACTTTAGCATTGAGGTTCCGACCAATTTTAATAACGCGGTAGTTTACAGAATTGTCGCTAAAGCAGGTAATGTAAGTGATGGCGAAGAAGCGCCAATTCCGGTGGTAACGAACCGCATGTTGGTTACAGAATCTCTGCCTTTAAACATGAAAGGTGACGGAAGCAAAAATTTCTCTTTTGAAAAACTGATAAATTCGAACAATAGTAAGACCCTTACCAATTACGGGCTGACCATAGAATACACTACTAATCCCGTGTGGACAGTCGTGCAATCATTGCCTTATTTAATGGAGTATCCTTATGAATGTTCTGAGCAAAGTTTCAATCGCTTTTATGCAAATGCATTGGCTCAGAAAATTGTAAATTCTTCCCCTAAAATAAAAATGGTATTTGATAAATGGAAGGTCACAGATACTGCTGCATTGATGAGTAATCTTCAAAAAAATGAAGAGCTAAAATCAGTACTGTTGCAGGAAACACCATGGGTGCTGAATGCTCAAAATGAGCAGGAACAAAAGAAGAATATCGCCTTGCTTTTTGATATGGTAAAAATGAGTGAGCAGATGGC
>JBDSHT010000241.1:0-8808 GCA_039918315.1 Ginsengibacter sp.
TTTTTTTCAATGTTGTATAAAAGATGGTAGTAGGTCTACCGCATACGTTGTACAGACAAGGTATGCAAACCACCTGAAGGTGCTGTATTCAAAAGATATGGTGCTGAACGTTTAGGCAAAAGGCTCCGTTAAACGGAGTTAGGTATGTGTAATGAAGCTGAACGCAAGTAAACCGTCCGAAGACATGTCGAAACAGCTCCTCGTTGTTAAAAGTATCGGTCTCCAACTGCTGATATGAAGACTGTAGCAGTTATCTGTTTACCGGCTACAGAACAACCGGCATTGAGGCGGCAGGAGCATTACACAGGCTTTTATACGAAACGTGAGAGGCTTACCTGTTGGTGTGCCGTTGTGCTTTGCGGAAAATCCTGATAATTTGTCGGGAGACTGTTGAACAAATGTTTGACAGTTCATACTGCAACTCAATCATGTTTAAGGCATGAGATACAACAGGCGAGTGTCGGACTGAATCATAGTAGTGTTGATATTCCGTGAAAGCGGGAAGGAGCGAAGGGTTCAGGTTATCTGGTTAAAGTATTTTAAAACAACCTCGAAACAATCGGGGGAAGATGATGAAAGAAATGACAAAATCATTACCGGTTAGTAAACGAATGGTGTATAACAGCTATCTGAAAGTTGTGGATAAAGATGGAGGTGCAGGCATAGACAAACAAAGCATTGATATGTTTAATGAAAATATGTCTGGCAACCTGTACAAAATCTGGAATCGCATGGCATCGGGTAGTTATTTTCCACCACCTGTGCGCACGGTATTTATTCCCAAGAAGCAAGGCGGAGAAAGACCGTTGGGTATTCCAACGGTAGGCGACCGCATTGCACAAGGTGTAGTAAAAGATTATGTAGAACCATCACTGGAATTAGTTTTTCACAACAGTTCTTTTGGGTACAGACCAAAGCGAAGTGCGCATGATGCATTGACGCAATGTAAACAAAACTGTATCAGGTATGCGTGGGTGTTAGATGTGGACATAAAGGGCTTCTTTGATAACATCAGCCACAGTATTTTGTTAGAGTTGCTGCAAAAGCACATAGAAGAGAAGTGGGTACTGATGTATGTGGAGCGATGGTTGAAGGCAGGAGTAGAACAGAAAGATGGTAGTATAACAGCAAGGACAAAAGGAACACCGCAGGGTGGCGTAATAAGTCCGCTCTTAGCCAATCTTTATTTGCACTATGCCTTTGATAATTGGATGGATGAAATAAATCCACAGTGTCCGTTCGAACGCTATGCAGATGATATAGTGATGCATTGCAGGAGTAAGGAAGAAGCGCAGGAAATACTTGAGAGATTGAAAGCAAGGATGAGTGAATTTGAATTAACACTACATCCTGAAAAGACGAAGATTGTTTATTGCAAGAATTATCAGCGCGCTGACAAGCAGGATAATGAAAGTTTTACTTTTCTAAGTTATAGCTTTCAGCCAAGAACAGTAAGGAGTAAATTTAGCAAGGGAAAACGCTTGTTGGTTTTTGGGGCAGCTATTTGCAATAATGCTAAGACGAGTATCAGAGCAGTAATCAAAGAGGTGTTACGAACGCAATGGAGTACACAGACTTTAGAATGGTTTGCAAGGAAACTAAATCCTAAGATAAGAGGATGGATAAACTACTACACAAAGTTCAACAGAGATGAGGCACATAGTGTATTTTATTATTTAAATGGACTAATCCGAAAATGGATAAAGAACAAATACAAAATACTCACTAAAGGAAAGCTATACAAAAAGTATCGGGAGATACAGATAGCGAACCCTTATCTGTTTTATCACTGGAGATTGGGAATAAAAGCATGACTGGATAACAAGAGCCGTATGAAGGGAGACTTTCACGTACGGTTCTGTGAGCGGCTCGGGCTGAAATGCCCTTGCCTACTCGACCGTCCCCAACAGCGGGCTTCTAAATTTTCTCCACAAGAAAATATTCCAGATTGTTAATATACCATTGTTGGCGGAGACGTCAACAACAGCTGGTCTAATTTGTTGAACGCCGCTTTAATGAATAGTTAATTCAAGTTTTCTATTCAGTCCTTGTTCAATAAGTCTGTACAAAGTAGATAATTGAATGTCTGCTCTGCCATTTTCAATTCTTGAAATGTAACTTTTCTTTGTTCCTGTTTTTTCTGCCATTTCTGCCTGTGTCAAGTTTGCTTTTTGTCTTTCTTCTTTCAAGAGTTCTCCTAAAATAAAAGTCTGGGCCTTCATTTCAAATTCTGAACGTGTAGAAGTCCCGCGAACACCATATTTTTTGTCTAAATGTGTATCCCAGGACACAACTTTATTTTTTGATATTTTTTTTATTTCTTTTTTCATTTTCTTCATTTTAATTTTTTGTCAATGAAATATTGTTTCTTCAATTTTTTAGCTAATTCAATTTCGGCTTGCGGGGTCTTCTGAGATTTTTTCTGAAAAGCATTGATAAGGATTACTAAATTGCCTTCGTCAAAGAAGCAGAATATTCTATAAATGTTACTTTGGTATTCAATTCTGATTTCATAAAGTCCGTCAGAATTTTCAATATGCTTAAAATATTTCTTTGGAATAAAATCAACAGTCTTAACAAGTTCAAATACCCAATCAATTTTTTCCTGCAAGTCTTTGTGAAGCCCTGAATAAAATTCGAAAAAGTATTTTCCGTACGTTGATAGGTTTCTATTCACGATTTAAAGGTAACGAATTAGTGAACATTGTCAAAATTATAAAGTGTTTTTATTTTGGCTAGCTACTGCTGGCGTCCCAGCCAACGGACTTCTAAATTTTCTCTTCAAAAAGAATTCCCAGATTATTAATATACCATTGTTGGCGGAGACGCCAACAACAGCCGGGGTGAATTTTATAAATATTTGATATCGAAAGATTAGGGGATTTTTAAATTGATTGAAATAGATAGGAAGATTTCTAACATAGTCTAAGCACGGCCTTTTGATGGAAAGTGCAATTGATACTGTATAGTCCCGAAAAAAATTTGAGTTGTCAAAGAAGGTAAAGGGTTAAATTATTCCTTTAAGATGCTTGTATTGTTTTGTTTCTAAAACTTCTTCTACTTCGTTTTTAGGAAACACTTTTAGAAACTCAATCATAACTAATTTAAGTCTTGGCAGTTCGATTTTTACAATTTTAAACACTATGTCCTCATCAACACCTCTGTAATCGTGGGCTAAAACATTTCTCATATCAGATATGTTTTGCCATTCAATATTTGGTTCAGATTGTAATAATTGTTTGTCAATTTTTTTTACTTCTTCCCCAATTGCAATAAGCAAGGTGATGGTACCATTAAAATATACTTGCTCGTTTGATTCTAAAAATTCTAATGCTGTTGTAAACCCTTGCGAATAGTGCATTGCTTTTTCTGCTGCTGCAATGGCTGAAACAAGGAATAGTATGTTTTTATAGTTATACATATATCACATCATTTTTTGCTCTTATCCAAATCACTTCATTCATCTTTCTTTTATTTACCAAATCAATTTTTAGGCGTGTTATTGCAGTAAGGTCTCGTTGCAACCCCAAATAATTATGTAGGTCTAAAAAGGTGTCTGGCAAGGTTTCATACACAATGTCTAAATCACTATTTGCTGTTTCTTCACCACGACTATATGAACCAAAAACACCTAAAGAAACTAAAGGATATTTTGCTTTGAGTGTTGGTAGGTTTTCGTGTAGCGTTTGTATTATTGATTTCATTGTGTTACTATTTATAGTGTGAAATTAATTATTTGCTATGAGATAAACGATTTTGAGCTTTCTAAAACAAAATCATAATCCAAGGTTTCAAAATAGCTGAATTATGGCTTGCTCGAAACCCAGCTACTGTTGGGGCCCCGCCAACGGGCTTCTAAATTTTCTCTTCAAAAAGAATTTCCAGATTTTTAATATACCATTGTTGGCGAGGATGCCAACAACAGCCGGGTGATGGTTTGCACTCCATCCATTTCAGGCATTTCCAAATCCATAAAAATTACCTGCGGCATTTTTTCATACGGAAGGCACTTTAATTGTTCAAGACAATCGTTTCCATTTACGGCGATGAAACATAAATCCAAATCTTCAAATTGTTTTATTTTTTCCGAAACCGTGTTGCGGTTTATCGCTTTATCATCTACCAGTCCTATTTTTATTACTTTATCCATACGCTTATTTTCATTGTACAAATTGAATGATTTGCGGTTGATAAATCATACTTAATTTGTAGTATTTAAGATCCATTTTGATTTCAAAAAAAATACGCAGCCAACTTTAATAAGCTGGTGGCTGGGAGCTGGTTATAAACTCACACAAACTGTACCCGGACTTGGTATCAATGTAAGTTATGCCCAGGGACTTTCTGATATTAACAAAGGAAATGTTGCTGCAAATAAAATTACCGGCAGTGTAATCAGCGTACGGCTTTTTTACGCATTGCAAATGAAGAATAAAAAGTTTTAAAATAATACAAGTTATCGACGTAACTGGCGATATTGTTCACAGGCAAGTCATACAAAAAAGTATAGAATCTATTAATCTAAATAAAATGCTAGCGGGATATTACCTTATTCGTTTGATAAGTGATAATGTGTTGAAAACGCTTTCCTTCATCAAAAACAGATAAATTTTTTTTCTTTTGCGGATCACATAGTAACACCCATTTGTTAGCACCAAGTGGTTTTTTTTATGCAGACACAACTATCAATCAAAGGCACAACTTGGGTTCATTATAGCCGTTTACCGCGGTTTGAAAATAACGTAATTATTACCTTACGTTTGGATTTCTATACTATAGTTTATATGTTGCCATCACTTTTTCAAACTCTTTTGATTTAATAAAGTTTTGTTTTTTCTTATTTACTTGTACAACGTTTAAAAAACCCAACTTAACTAACATCTTCAAATCTGACCTTGCAGTAAAATTAGATATATTAAATCTTGATTCTATTTCTTTAGTATTTAATATTCTTTCAGCATCATCATGAACTATCTTTAGTATTTGTGCCATCCTATCATTCACATTTGGAATCTGCATAAACTTAGCTGCCTGAAACACTTCTCTTTGTTTTCGGTTGATATAATCTTTTAAAGCTTCAAAAGATTTTTCCATTGTTTTTACATGATAGGTAATAAAGTAACTCAAATCATGATCATCAATTTCTGTGTATAAATATGCTTTTTCGTATTGCGCTTTTGTATCTTTTATTATTTTTGAAATTGATAAATACTCTGTTAACCAATATCCCTTTTTTAGCATATACCAATAAAATATAGCTCTTGCAGTTCTACCGTTTCCATCGGAAAATGGATGTATCCAACCAATCATAAAATGCGCTATACAGCCTTTTATTATAGGATGTATGAAATCGTCGGATTCGTTATTGCAGAATGCACACAAATCATTAATTAGTTCTTCTAATTCCGTTTGTAATGGTGGTGTATGCACTATTTCACCGCTTATATGATCTACTACATAAACTTCATCATTATCTCTCAATGTACCTTCATCTCGAGAGTCTTGCAAAGTTTGGTTTGAAATTAATTTATGGACATTTAAAATATTTTGTAGAGTGATTTCGTCATTTTTGTGCTGGATTATATGCTTCATGGTTATGAAATTATTCATAATCATTTGCTCTGATTTGTTTTTAGGTTTTTGCTCCTTTTGTATCATCTCTTTCGCTTTTTTTCGGGTAGTATTGGCACCCTCCATTTGACTACTTGAAATTGCTTCTTCTATAATCGAACTTATTACAAATTTGGTTTTATCAGTTTCAGCAATTCCTATGTTGCTACTTAAATTTCCACCGATGTGCAGGTCGAAGAGATGTACAGCACGTTGAAGATAGTCGGTGATTACATAATGGAAATTATATTTGCCGAAACGAATAGTTTTGCCTTTTAAATAACGTTGATATTTAATCACCTTCCATAACTCTTCAGGATCGCAGCCCAGAACTTTATATTTAAGTTTGTCCCAATATAAATAGTCGTCTTGAATTTTCTGTAATTTCCCATCTGATTGCATTCTTACCATTAAAGGAATTAGGTCATTATCTTTTTCAAAGAAAGGTGGCTTTTCTAACATGCTTGATATTTGAATGATAAAAATAAGCTGAAATTGCGAGATTATCGTTATATCTCGCAATTTCAACGAGTTGCATTTTTCAATATTAAAATGAACTGGTAAATGCCGTTTAACGTCATTTATACTCATCGTATAGTCGCCAACTATCCAGCCAATACTTTTGATTTCTTTTTCCCGTTTAAACTTTTTAGAATTTAAAAGTCAAAAGCATTCCAAAGAATTAAAAAAATCTCTTAATAAAATAGAAAGAATGAAAAAAATAATGTGGGCAATATTGGCGATTTCTTTATTGTCGTCTTGTAAAAAAGAGGACTCCGGTTCAGGAGATCCAAAGAACGATCCATATTATTATCCACCCCTTTCGGGTGATATATGGGAAGCCAATACTTCAGCTTCTGTCGGTTGGGATGAAGCGCAATTGCAGTCTGCGTTTGACTATGCCGCTACAAAAAATACTTTTGGTTTAATTGTTTTATGCCACGGCAAAATAATTAAGGAACAATATTGGAACAACTGGACCAAAGACTCGAAATATTATTTGGCTTCAGCAGGAAAAAGTGTTTTAGGATTTGTAGCCGGCATGGCACAGGAAGAGGGAATTATCAATATCAATGACAAAACATCAAAATACCTCGGCAATGGTTGGACTAATTTGCCGCAGGCGAAAGAAGATCTGATTACTGTAAAGCATCAACTCACAATGACCACCGGACTTGACGATGCAGTCCCCGACCCGGATTGCATGAGTCCTGAATGCCTTGTATATAAAGCCGATGCGGGCACCAGGTGGGCGTATTACAATGCGCCATATCGCTTAATGCAAAATGTAATCGCCAAGGCAAGTGGCCAAACATGGAATCAATATTGCAAAGCAAAACTTTTTGACCAGACAGGCATGAGTAGTGGCTTTTGGCTCAACTATATAATGTATTGTACCACGCGGGATGCCGCGCGATTTGGCTCACTAATTTTACGAAAAGGAGAATGGAACGGTAAGAAATTATTGAAAAACGAGGACTATTTTAATGCCATGAAAAACTCTTCTCAAAATTATAATTTGAGCTATGGATATTTATGGTGGTTGAATGGCAAAGCCAGTTGCATGTTGCCACAATCGCAGATGGTATTTCCTACTTCTTTAGTGCCCGATGCGCCGCCTGATATGTTTATGGCATTAGGGAAAGATGATAAGAAAATATTTATTGTACCAAGCCTGGATGTCGTTGTAGTTAGATTAGGTGATGATGCAGGAGGCAGCGCTGCCGGTCCCAGTAGCTTTGATAACGCATTATGGAGCAGGCTAAAAATAGCCATGAAATATTAAAATGAAAAAGAATAGGCTGCAACTTTTTGATAGAAAGCTGGCTGGCTAAATCACCAATTTTCACGAACTTTTGTTTTTACAACAATAGTCTTTAATTCCTTTGAAGTTGACCAGCTAACCAGAAAAGAATCAAATTTTCTACTTATTTGCTATTAATAAAATGGCTTCACATCCATTTCCCAATTTTGCATTAATTTCACAGCTCAATTTTAAGATAAAAAACGTAATTATAATATGGCGCAAGCGATAAGAATGCCGTTGATGAGCGACACCATGACCGAAGGAAAAATCATCCAATGGAATAAGAAAGTTGGTGACAAAGTAAAAAGCGATGATTCATTGGCTGAAGTGGAAACTGATAAAGCAACGATGGATGTGGTGGGATACGAAGATGGCACTTTATTGTATATCGGTGTAGAAGCCGGAAAGTCAGCAAAAATTAATGACATCATTGCTATTGTGGGTAAGGAAGGTGAAGAATTTCAATCGATACTTGACGAAGATAAAAAAAGCGGTGGCGACAAAGCTGAGCCTGCAAAAGAGGAAAAGAAATCTGAAGAAAAGCCTGCTGAATCTGCTGCTCCAAAGAAAGAAGAAAAAGCAAGTGGCGCTTCGGTAGAATTGCCCAAAGATGCTAAAGTGATTCGTATGCCGTTGATGAGTGATACCATGACGGAAGGGAAAATAATTCAATGGAATAAGAAGGTTGGCGATAAAGTGAAAAGTGATGATTCACTGGCGGAAGTGGAGACTGATAAGGCAACGATGGATGTGGTGGGCTACGAAGAAGGTACTCTTTTATACATCGGTGTGGAGGCAGGCAAGGCCGCCTTAATAAATGATATCATAGCCATTGTTGGTAAAGAAGGTACTGATGTAAGTGCATTTGTAGAAGCGCAAAAAAATGGTGGCGGCGAGGATGCAGCACCGGAAGCTAAGGCAGAAAATAAAGAAGTGGAAAATGAAAAGCCAACCGAGTCAGCACCTTCAAAAGAAGAATCGAAAAGTGAAAGTTCTACCACAGAAGGCGGACGTGTAAAGGCATCGCCGCTTGCAAAAAGAATAGCTGCTGAGAAAGGAATCAATATCGAACAAGTTCCTGGAAGTGGCGATGGTGGCCGTATCATCAAGAAAGATGTGGACTCGTTTGTTCCATCTGCGCCTGCCAAAGAAGAAGGTAAAAAACCTGCGGAAGCAGCCAAACCGGTGCAGCCATTTGCTGCCATCGGCGAGGAAAGTTATGAGGATATTCCTAACACGCAAATGCGCAAAACGATTGCACGCCGCTTAGGTGAAAGCAAATACCAGGCTCCGCATTTTTACTTAACGATGGAGATTAACATGGACAATGCCATGAGCTCACGGGCATCCTTAAACGAAGTAAGCCCGGTAAAAATTTCTTTCAACGATCT
>JBDSHT010000242.1:0-7428 GCA_039918315.1 Ginsengibacter sp.
TCAAACCATGTGGAATTGTAAACCAGTGTTTTTGCAGTAGGTGTATCATAGTCATTTTCGACAAAGGTTGCAACGGCCATAGAAATACCAAATAACAGCAAAAGAACCGTCATGGTGCGGGTGGAGAAAAAGATTTTTTTTAAACGTTTCATTTCTTTTCCAATAATTTAAGGATGGTTCTATTTTGCGGGGGACTTATAAAGGGTCGGAACGCCTTTGCGGTCTGAACCGTTATGTGAAAAAACATCTCTTTAAAGGTCCCTTTCCTTTAGGGATTGATTCCACTAAAGAGATGCATATAAAAAAGGGTCGGAACGCCTTAGCAGTCTGAACCGTACGGTGAACAATCGTTCAGGCCGCCGAAGCAAGCTTCCCGACCGGGAAAGAACCAGATTGGAACGCCTTAGCGGTCTGAACCGTACGGTGAACAATCGTTCAGACCGCCGAAGCAAGCGTCCCGACCGGGAGAGAACCCGATCGGAACGACTTAGCGGCCTACCCCGTTTTTGCGGGGTCTGAACCGTGAACAATCGTTCAGGTCGCTGGAAGGCAAGCGTCCCGACCGGGGATCCTTAAAGGGATTTAAGATATTCAGTAAGATCATCTTTTTCAGTAGCACTCAACTTCAGATTTTTCACCTGATTGTATCTTGTTACTACGTCAGCTAAAGTCGCAGCAGAACCATCATGAAAATAAGGAGGGTGTTGCCAAATGCCTTTCAATGGTGTCACTCTCCATTGCTTTGTAGCGGAACGTTTTACATAATCTTTATCCGGTGCAACAGACGCACTTTGAGGATGTAATTTTCCACCATATACAACATCAGTAAATAAAGGTCCGGAGTGACAACTTACACATTGTGCTTTACCAACAAAAAGTACTTTACCCCTGGCAGCCATCGTTGCATCAAAAGAACCAGCCGGTGCTGCGGGTGCTGAGATAGAATATTGATACGCCTGTAAAGCAGGAAGTTTAGCTGTTACCAAATCGTCATTTTCTCTATGATCCACTACCCATCCATCAAGACGTGGATCAGCAAAATAACCATGTCCGTGCATTTGAGTAACTGCTACATATCTGTTCCAATAAGCAACAGGACCTGCAGGCTCATGTTGTACATCTCCATCACCGGTAAAAATTGCTTTTGGAATACCATATAAACCAAAAGCAGGTGGAATGACAACCGGGTTATTCAAACCATCATGGTTGTATCTCGGGTCGTACATGCCAGGTTTCCAAGAAGCGTAAACAGCTTTCTGGGCGGGGGTTAAGGCTGGAGACAATGAGATGATTGTACCGGGAATCAGATCTCTGTTTGGATAAGCATCCAAACGTTTACCAATACCTTTAGCGAAAGAGTTATCAACAGTGGAATGGCACAGAGCGCAGGTGATGCCCATTCTATCCAAATGTAATTTACCATCTGATCCTTTACTTACTGTGCCTTTCACGCCAACAACAGCATTTAATGATATCAAGGCGAGAGTGGATTGAGGGTCATCAAGACTAATAGATCCGTCTTGAATACCGGCGACAACAGCGGCTGGTAAAGCTTCGGCATCAACCTTCAAACCCACAGCCAAAGCTGTTTTGGGGCTAACACCAGTTTCTATCACTTTGTTCATTTGGAGCACATCTGTCCAAAATGTTTCATCGCCAAAAGTATCAAATCGAAATACTTGTTGACCCTCTTGAACGAGTGCTGCATCCAATGGAGGTAAATTTAAATCGCCCTCACCTGGAGGAAAGTGACCAACATCACTTTTGTTGCAGCTAAAAAGTCCAAACGCAGCAAACAGTAGCGCTGGAATCATAAACTTGTTTTTCATGATCTTTTGTTTTATTTTTTTTTGTGAATTAATATTAGTTTCTCCCAGATGTTACATTCGGGTTAACTGGTCTATTAGGGTAGAGTTTGAAAGATTCAATTTGGTTACAAAAACATGACAATCGTTTTATACACATCACAAAAATTGATGTAAAGAATATTTTAAAAGATTGTGATTTGGGATTTTATTCTAAAAGAAAATAGGGGGATGAAACTGTTGCTGATAGCGAATGCCACAACCGTGAGAAGGAATATTTCTATTCGTTAAATTCGTGCTTAATGAGAAGTGGCTTAGTGGTTTTCCTTTTACTTATTACAATAAACTTATTTGTCGTAGGTAAGAAAAAAGTCAAGAGTCCCAGTATCAAAAGAATTAAACCGGTTGTTAAGAACTCCAATGTAGTATTGTTGAAAATTTCACCAGGTGTCAGAAATATCTTTTTCAAATAATTCCAGCCAGAAAGATTAAGCCAGGATAGAATATTGACTAACACAAAAACAAGAAATGAATTAAACCAAAACCATTTTCTTTTAATAGAGATTGTCAATGAAATAATAAACGCAGTGAAAATCCCAACAGTGTTTCCTACACTTATCCAAACAACAAAATCAGAGAAGTCAGATGCGGATATTTTATTTTCATTTAAATTTTTTTGCAGATTGTTTGATCCTGTATGTCTGAAAATATCCGCCAGATTAGTGTCATGCAATACTGCAAGTGCCCGGAAGGAATACATAAAAAACCAAGTCGCAATAAAATGAATTAGGACTTGTCGCCAGTTTAATCTTGTTATGAATTTTTGAAGTGTCATTTTATTATTAGAGCTAACAACGTGTAGGCATTCAGTTTTCTTTCATTTTATTTTCTAAAGATTAAAAAAAATATCAGGAATAATTTTTGTCCATTGAAACCGGGTCGAAGTTATCTTCCATAATAAAGAATTTTGTACTTGCCGTATTACCTATTCCGTATTGCTCGTCAGTCGTAAAAGTTTGCCCGATTTGAATTTCTTTTATTTTTTCTGTAAGAATATTCTTAAAATCTTTCAAGTCTGTTATTGTACCGGCAATATAATTTTCTGTAATTACCGGCTTGCTCCATGTCATTATTTTTAGGTAACCATAAGGTCCATAATGTTCATGTTCAGAAAGAAAATTGTTAACCGGATTATTTGTGTAGTCTTCAAGAAGTTTTACAAAATTGTGCAGTCCATTTCTGTCACCGTAAAACCTCCATTCTTTACTATTATCGGTTTCTTCGAGGTCATAATAAAAGCCAAGTTGCCGCCACTCATCTTTTATTCTCTGGTCAATGTCAACCATTATTTTTTCAAAGATTTATTATTTAGGAAATATCAAGCCGCATGAAGCATTTATTAAAAGGCTTACTTTTTCTCATCTAAGTTTCCCGAACGAGAATCAACTAAGAAGCGAGGAGGGAATTTGCTGCCAACTCAGCAATTGTATTTCTCCTTCTAAATTTTCTCCCCTCCTCACTTCACATATTTATCCAGCCACTCCAATTGCTCGGCCAATACATCCAATACATTTTCCCGACCGGCATAACCGTGAGCCTCAAAAGGCAAAACTACATACCGCACCGTACCTCCATTGCCTTTTATGGCATTGAATAGCCGTTCACTTTGTATCGGATAAGTACCGGTGTTGTTGTCCATTTCGCCATGTATGAGCAGGAGCGGAGTTTTTATTTTATCGGCATAACTAAATGGGCTCATCTCTGTATATAATTTTGTATTCTGCCAGTAGGTGCGGTCTTCATTTTGAAAACCAAATGGAGTGAGTGAACGGTTGTAAGCCCCGCTGCGTGCGATACCGGCTTTAAAAAGATTAGTGTGTGCCAGAAGGCTTGCCGTCATAAAAGCACCATAACTATGTCCGCCAACAGCCATGCGGTTTTTATCGCCTACACCCATGTCGCTTAGTTTTTTTATCGCTGCTTCTGCATTGAGCGTAAGCTGCTCCACAAAATCATCATTGGGTTTTGCATCTTTGCCTGTTGCCACAATCGGCATTTCTGCATTGTTCAATATGGCATAGCCATGCGTTACATAAAACACTGGCGAGCCGCCACCAACAAAAGTAAACCTGTCTTCGCTACCCCTCACCTGGCCTGCATCTGCAGCAGAATTATATTCGGCTGGGTATGCCCAGATGAACACCGACAAAGGTTTATCAATGCCTGGTCTAAAACCTTTCGGTAAATACAAATCACCAGTCAGTGTAACTCCGTCTGCTCTCTGGTATTTTATCTTTTCTTTGGTCACGCCTTCCAACTGCGGGTAAGGATTGGTGAAGGCCGTAAGTTTTTGATCTGCGATGCGCAACTTCAGATTTTTAAGCCAGTAGTTAGGCGCATCGGTTTTACTTTCCTTGCGGGTAATTATGCTCAGTTGTTCAGGGTTAATCACTTTCACGACCGTTTCGTAACTGCCCGGCTGGCTGCGAAATAATGTATCACTTGTCTTTGTCGCAAAATTGTAAGACATTAAAAAAGGCAGATCACCACGCGGAGAACTACCAGTTGTGTTGTTGTACAAAATAGTTTGTTTGTCTTTTCCTACAAATAATAATACATCTCTTCCGTATTTATTAGATACGGTTACCGGGGAGCCCGGACTTCCATAAGCGTCTGTGGTATTGCGTTTCATCAATTCCTGCAATTCGCCTGTAGATGGGTTGTAAGTAACTATCTGCACCAATTGTTTGCTGCCCAAATATTCTGATACGAGTGCTATATTATCATTTCCCCAGGTGATACCTCTGTAGCGCATTGTGGTTTTAAATAATTCCTTTGCTTCTCCGCTGAAGGGCGCGCTTAAAGCATACACCGCATCATGATAGGTGGTTGTATTTTTTATTAAACCACTATCCAATGGCTTTGCCCAAATCACTGTGGCCGGTGCATCATCCCGCCAGTCGAAACTGCGGGCTACATTTTGCACATTGTCTCTTCCGCTTGGAGCCGTTTCGCTGCCGGGCAGCGTGGCCAATACTTTCACCTGTTTGCCTTGTTTATTATTGATAGAAACTATACTCGGAAAACCTGAAGCTGGTACTAAATATGAAAAAGGTTTTCTCACTGTTTCTACCAGCATGTATTCTTTATTGGGCGACATGGACACACTGTTGTAAATGGCTGGGATACCTATTTTTGTTTCAGCATTGTTTGTGTTGCGCACCAATTGTGTGGTTGCAAAAAACGCAAACAGAGATTCATCAAACGGAGACTTTATCATATCCTGATAAGTTGGCCGGGGAGAAGCTTTACCATAATTTTCCTGCACAGCCGGGCCTTTGGGAGTGAGTGGCCGCACCGGTGCTGCCGAAGCGGGTTTCGTAATTGCAAAATATTGCAGCGTATTATTATCTATCCATGAATACGTATTCATGATGGTGTTTAATGCACTTGAATTTATTTTTCTGGCTTTTTTAGATGCTACATCTATCACATACAAATCAACGCGGCCGGGGGCTGTGTTGGTAAAAGCAATTTTATTTTCTCCCGGACTCCAGCGCACATTGCCTGCATAGAGTGGGGTAGGCAAGCCGGTGATCGGAAAACTTTTGCCATCTTTTATTTGAGTAAGCGTAAAACTAACCATGAAATTCTGGCGGCTTGGCGAAAAGTTGGCCGGGTTTATTCGCAGGCCTGCAATGCGGTATTCCGGCTTAGCCAATTCTTCTACGCCAGGGTAGTTGGTTCCTTGCATTTGTAATAACCATTCACCTTTATCATTAATGCTCACACCTGGTGTAGGCTTCACCAGCAGCATGTCTGTAATATCTTTTGGCGGCAACTTGTAACTGCCATCGTCCTGGGCGCTAACAATGGAAGTACTAAAAAATAAAATTAGGAGTAGGTAAATGCGTGCCATAGGATTTCGTTTTTTTATGACTAAAGGTAGGGAGTAAAACTAAACTGATTCTGGTTGTAATGAAGAGTGGCAACCGGAATAACAATGAGATACAGCTAATAACCAATCCGGTATCAACAGCATTTCATACACAGTCAAACATTCCAACATTTTTCTGTCCGTATCTTCCACAACACAAACAAAATTAAATCCATCCTACTGATTGAGCCATTGTTTAAACTCAGCAACTTTGTTCTTGCTCACAATTATTTCCATTTCAGGAATGGGTTCTGTTATTAACTTCAACTGGTTGCTGCCATAGAGTTGTATCGTTTGTATCGCCCTGATATTAACGATCACCTGCCGGTTGGCTCTATAGAATTTTTCAGTATCCATGTCTTTCATTATTTCGTCCAGTCTATCGGAGGTGGTGTAAGAAAGATTATCAAATGTATTGAGATAGGTAGTTCCATTTTTCAAAAAAATAAATGCGATGTCATCAACATCCAATTTGATAAGTTCATTTCTATGATAGGTAACCAATCGTTTTTTTATTGTCTTTTCAGGAGCATTCACAGTGGCGATTGGGGAACTTGCCAGCAGTTCATTTTGCAAACGTTTTTGAGATTCATTGAGTTGTTGATTCAGTAAGGCAAGATCTTCCATTCCCCTGGTCAGGTCGCTGTTTTGTGATTCCATCTTTTGCTCATACCTGCGGTAAAGAAACCGAACCAACAGGTAGCAGCATAAAGTAACTATTAATGCAGTAATTAAGAAAGTAAGAAAGAATTGAAAATACAAGCTGGAGAATTTCGCGGTTAACACTTTCATGTTTACATGCAAGGCTACCACCCAATCTGTATTAGCTACCGGGTAAATATTAACAATCTCTGAAGAGCGTTTACTATCAGGAAAGGATCGGATACCGCTTTCGTTTTTGCCTTGTTGCAGCCATTGCAGGAAGGTTTCAGCTTCTTGTTTTCCACCCGTTTTTATCAGTGAATTTTCCTCGCTAATTATTTGCCCAACCAATGCCGGATTCGGATGACATAGTTCAATACCTTTTGTATTGTACATGCAAATAAATTCAGTTTGCGCATCGGTATTTAATATGCTCGATTGCAAATTATTTATAACCTGGTCTTTGGATAATCCGCTTTTTAATTGCTGCTCAAGCAGCTTCGCAATTTCGCGTGCTTCTCTTTGGCCTGATTGCAATTGTGATTGTAAAAGTTCTTCCTTAGTTGTCTGATATGTATATTTAAAAGAGATAAAACTAAATGCAAGTACGGTGATACTAATTCCTATTAAAGTGAGGATTGGTAAATAATTTCTTTTCATTAATTCAGTTTTTTTTGATGAAACATAATGATATTCATCAGATGGGTTACTCATTCTTTTCACAAGGTCAAATGGCTGAAAGGGTTATGATTACTCGATTACCGTTATTCGGCTTCGGAGCCCAATTCATCCCTTTCACCGGATTTTTAAACTATCGACTACTCGTGATCTGTAGTTTTGCCGCAGAGAATCACGCTATGTTTGATTCAACAAATTTAAAAAACAACACATGAAAAGAAGCACAAAGATAATCCTCATAATTGCCAGTGCGTTTTTACTGATGCAATTTATTAGTCCTGCGGAACCGGAACAGAACCCGTCGATAAGTAACATGCAAACTGTGCCGGATGAAGTACATGCCATTCTTCAAAATGCCTGCTTCGA
>JBDSHT010000243.1:0-16827 GCA_039918315.1 Ginsengibacter sp.
AATAATTCCAATGCAGAAATTCAAACTGGTCTTTACTATTTACATTAAAAGGTAAAAAATCGCATTGAAGATCCATTAATAAATCAGGATTTATCCGCACTCCATATTTAAAGAAAAGATCGTTGAGACGCAGATCTCTATCGTAAGCAACTACCTGGTTTTTTATTTGAAGACTGTCCATCTCTGCTTCAAGCCTATCGACAAGGCAAAGCAATTTCCCTCCATGCATTACGTACTGATCAATCTTTAATTTTTCAGCATCCGTAAATTCAAGCGTTGGCTTTACAATCAACAACAATTTAAAAGTATCCGGAATCACAGGCTCCTTTGAAAGATCCATGGTGAAGACGCTATAATTTTTTGTCAATACATTTTCGACAAGGTCATAGGTGTTAGCACCTGTAGGCTCTCCATTGCCTATAGCATAAGCCACCATTGACTTGTGGTCTTTCATTAATTTTTTAATAGCATCTGCAAAATTATATTCCAACATTGCTTCGGCACTGTTCAATTCAGGCGGAGTAATGATTGTTTTAGTGCCGGGATAAAGATTAACGGCCTGAATTTTATTCTTATATTTTACAAGTGCCGCCGGGTAAATATACTGTGATTGTTCGCCTGCTTTTAATTGCACTTTTAAATTGATAGGCACGATACCCAAAGAAGAAAGTGTGTCCGCATAAGTTCTTTCGGTCCCTTTCATTTTTTCGTCCGGGGAAATTATTTCATAATAAATTTTACCGTTAGAATATTCTTTTAGCTCCTGTAAAAGTTCCGAAGATGAAGCAGATAATTTTTTAAATCCAGAAGGCAGATTTCCTTCCAGGAAAATATAAACTTCCACTTTATCATCTAATTTTTGTAAAATATCTTTTACAGGTTTACTGATAGTAAACCTCTTTTCATTGGTAAGATCAATGCGTTGATGAAATACAGATGCTAAAAAATTCAAGGCTATTATGATCGCCAGAATTGGTAGCCACAATCTGTTTTTATGTACCAAAGATTTCATTGTAGATGAGGCTATTTTTTGTTTAAATTTCTTTGCGTAGCAAAAAGAAAAAGATAAATAATGCTAAAAAAATAAATCGTGTCGCGTGTGTCAATGACTCCACGGCTAATGCTGCGATAGTGAAAATCTATTCCAATCATTTCAATATAATAATCTGCATTGCCTGAAAAAACGGGTAGTTTACTGATGGCACTGAAACCGAAATATAAAATAAGGCAGGTAAAAGCACTCAAAAGAAATGCGACAACAGCGTTAGAAGTCAGGCTGGAACACCAGATGCTTATTGCAGCAAATGCGGCTGCTAAAAAAAACAATCCTATGTATGATCCAATAATAGCACCACTGTCAATTCCGCCAGATGCGGATAATGCGTGAATCGTATAAACATATAATAATGTGGGCAACAGAGAAATAAGAATTACGATAACTATCGCTGTATATTTCCCCCAAACAATTTGCCATTTGGTTAACGGACGCGTCGCCAATGTTTCGAACGTTCCGGTTTTAAATTCATCTGAAAAACTCCTCATGGACAACGCAGCGATTAAAAAAATAAATACCCATGGAGCAAAATCAAAAAATGATGCCAGGGTAGCGTATCCAAAATCGAAAATATTACTGTCTTTTAAAATAAAAAGATAAATGCCATTTACGGCCAGAAATAAAACTAAAGTGATGTACCCTGTAAGGCTGCTAAAAAACTGGTGTAATTCCTTTTTGGTAACTGATATCATGATGGTAAAAAAGCAGCAAGATAAGCGTTCGCAAATACCTTGACTTTTATTTGAAAATAATTAGTGTGAAAATGTTGATCCTAAAAATAAATAGTTTTTAAAAATATACAGGGATGAAAATAATTAATAATCCTTGAAATGAACAATGTTTCCATTTAAGAATTAGTGGTTTTAGAAATTAAAAATATTTTTAATAAAATACAAATAAAAAGTTTGTTAAAAAAAGTTTTGTCAACACGCAGCGTTTTTAAATAAGTGGTTGTCTTGTTTATTATATAAGGTGACAACCAGACGCCTTACAGTAATTTCTTATAAATATTCGTTGAAATAATTTTTTTGAAAAGCAATTTTTTCTTTGAATTAATTTAAAAATGATTACTAAAACAAACTGCAAAACCCTCCTCTCGGAGGGTTTATTTTTTGTGCTAGGTTTCAGGAATTAGGTATCAGCTATCAGGAAAGCGTAGGCTTTTTCGCGCTATTTGTTACTAATATCTTTCTTCTTTCCGGTGTCTCTAATCAGGGCTATACTCCAAAGCTTTCACCACAGCCGCAGCTTCGGCTGGCATTAGGATTATTAAAGGAAAAACCTTTTCCGTTCAATCCATCGCTAAAATCTAAAGTGGTATTTACCAGATAAAGAAAACTTTTTAAATCCGTAACTAATTTTATTCCCTTATCCTCAAATTCCTGGTCCATTGGTTTAATGATATTATCAAAATCCATTTTATAACTAAGTCCTGAACAACCACCACTTACCACACTCACTCTTACAAAATAATCTACAGGAGAAAATTTTTGCTCCTCCATTATTTCAGTTACTCTCAATTTTGCTTTATCGCTTATGTAAATCATTTTTTTTAATTTCGATTTTTGCTTTTGGTTTCCAGGTCCGTTTAGTCATTTTTCTAAATGAACCAATTAAGCACACGCAAATTTCATATTTTTAAACTGAATAATTTGCCAAAATTTTCCGATCTGGTTCTCTCAGAAATTTTCGAATTATAGAAAGGTATTTGAATCATCAATCACTGATCTGTCTCAAAAACTTTACTACTTTTTATTTTCAGTAGAGATTCTTTCACCCGATTTATGACGTATTCAATCTCGGTCTGTTGCGTAAACCGACCCAGGCTAAAACGAATGGATGAACGCGCTGATTCTTCCTTCAATCCCATTGCTATCAAAACATGGGAAGGTTCCGGGCTGGCTGAAGAACATGCTGAGCCTGAGCTCAAGGCGATGTCTTTACTTAATTCGATGAGCAAATTATCTCCATCAGTATTATTAAAACTTAAGTTGGTAACGTTTGGTAACCGATTTTCTTTGCTCCCGTTTAATGATACTCCTCGCAAAAGCAAAAGTTCACTTTCGAGAATATCTCTTAATTTTTTTATACGCGCCGATTCACTCTCAACAGAAAGCCTACAAAGTTGGCAAGCTTCGCCAAAGCCCACAATACCCGGAACATTCAACGTTCCACTTCGCATTTCCCTTTCGTGCCCACCACCGTCTAACTGAGCCGTGAGCCTTACCCTTGGGCTTTTTCTCCTTACATATAATGCACCAACTCCTTTTGGGCCATACATTTTATGCGCAGAAAAAGCCATCAGGTCTATAAATTCATCTACTACATTTAGTGGCATTTTTCCTGCGGCTTGTGTGGCATCCGTAAAAAATAATACACCATTTTTTTTCGCAATTTCTCCAATTTCTTTTATCGACTGAATCACCCCGGTTTCGTTATTTCCATACATAATAGAAATCAAAATTGTTTTTGGAGTTATTGCATTTTCTAATTCTTTTAAATTTATCAATCCATCCTGATTTACATTCAGGTAAGTGACTTCCTCACCCATTTTTTCGATGTGCCGGCATGAATCCAAAACCGCATTATGTTCAATAGTTGTTGTAATAATGTGATTTCCTTTGGAAGCATACATTTCATAAACTCCTTTCAAAGCAAGGTTGCAGGATTCCGTAGCGCCCGAAGTAAAAATGATTTCTTTGGGCTCGCAGTGTATTAATTTAGAAACCTGCTCACGGGCCCTATCTACTGCTTCCTGGGCTTCCCAACCAAAAGCATGACTGCGACTTGAAGCATTTCCAAAATGTTTTATGAAATACGGATTCATGGCTTCCAATACTTTTTCATCCATTTGGGTGGTAGCATTGTTATCAAGGTATATCGGTAAATTCAACATGTGTAAACTGAATTATTATTACATTCAAATTTAGTCTAAAAGCCTAAAAGGAAAATGATGGTTTGTATTGCTTTTAATCTTGAGTAATTTCAATTTTTATATTTCCTATAAATTTGATAAAAAGCGAAATGAAAAAAATCGAACATATTGGCATTGCGGTAAAAAAATTATCTGTGTCAATTCCATTATTCGAAGGCATATTGAACACTCCATGTTATAAAACTGAGGCGGTGGAAAGTGAACAGGTAAATACTGCTTTTTTTCAAACCGGTGATAGTAAAATTGAATTGGTGGAGGCTTATGCGCCCGGCAGTGTGATCAATAAATTTATTGAGAAAAAGGGCGAAGGCATGCATCACATTGCTTTCGAAGTAGAAGACATAGAGGCAGAAATAATTCGTTTAAAAAAAGAAGGATTTACTTTTATTAATGACGTTCCAAAAAAAGGTGCTGATGATAAAATGGTATGTTTTTTACACCCTAAAGAAACCAATGGAGTTCTTATTGAATTGGTGATGAGCATCTAAATTCTGAAAGAAATAAAACCGACCTATAAAATATTTTACCCTAAATAAGGATTCGATAATATCTCTTCACCAATTGTGGTTTTGGGCCCATGGCCCGGATATACCACCACATCTTTTGGTAGCACAAAAAGTTTTTCCTTTATATTTTTTATCAATGTTTCATGATGGCCGCCGGGCAAGTCGGTGCGGCCAATACTATTTTGAAAAATAACATCGCCACCGATAATGAATTTTTGTTTTTCACAATAAAAACAAATGCTGCCGGGTGAATGGCCGGGCACATGAATCACTTTTAGTTTATCTTCTCTCAAAATAACTTCATCATTCTCCGCTAGGAAAATAATTTCGCCTGTGTAACTATCGAAAGGAAGATTAAACATTAATCCTGACGCAGAGGCCATCTCCAACATTGCTTCTTCCAAATGATGAGTGCGCATGGTTAAGCCAAATTCATCCGCAATAAATTTATTACCGAATACATGATCGAGATGACAGTGAGTATTCAACAACATTTTGGGCTCTAATTTGTTAAGGATAATAAAAGATTTTAGCTCTTCCTTTTCGTGATCGAAATAACAACCGGGGTCAATTATGATGCATTCCTTGTGTTCATTGTATAGCAGGTAAGTGTTTTCCTGTATGGGACTGAATGTAAAATCTTTAATTTGAAACATAACGTATATGGAGATTCGGTAAATTCATTTTATTCATTACGATGAAACGATTAATTTTAGGGCACTATAACCATACCACATGCAAGATCATAAGATTCGAATTGACAAAAAAATATTTCTACTTACCTTCTTAATAATTGCTGCTGCCAACATGGTCAGTGCACAGGTTAGCAGTGTTGAATTTGGAAAGAACAGACTTCAATTTCAAAAGTTTAAGTGGGAATATTTTCAAACAATAAATTTTAATACCTACTTCAATCAGGACGGCAAGGAACTTGCGAAATATGTATTGCAGGTGGCTGAAGAAGAATTGCCTGCTATGGAAAAATTTGTTGAGTTTAGTTTGCAGCGTAAGGCCAATATTATTGTTTACAATAGCTACAATGACATGAAGCAAAGTAATATCGGTTTAGGAATAGATTGGCAAAGTGATGGTGGTACTACAAAGTTGGTAAATAATAAAATGATTGTCTATTATACCAGCGATCATAATGAATTGCGCAAGCAGATTAAAGAAGGGCTTGCAAAGGTTTTGACAGAAAACATTTTATTTGGAGACGATCTCGGGGAAGTCGCTGGCAATAAGGCTTTGCTCGATTTGCCGGAATGGTTGGTGAATGGTTATATTGAGTATGCAGGCGAAAACTGGAGTACTAAATTAGACGACAATTTAAAGAATCAAATACTCAGCGAAAAGTATAAAAACTTTTATCAACTGGCGTTTGATTATCCAATTCTTGCAGGTCATGCGTTTTGGTATTACATCGAAGAGAAATACAAAAAAGAGAACACCTCTTACCTTCTTTATCTCGCAAGAATTTATAAAAATTTAAACAAGGCAACTCAGCAGGTTACTAAGCAAAGAAAGTTTAAAGATTTGCTTTCAGAGTTTATGGTATATCAGACGGAGAAATATGAAAAGGATATTTCGCGCCGCAGAAATTATCCGAAAGGAAGTGAGATAACGAGTTTCGAAGTTGGAAAGCAAAAGGACTATTTCAATTTTAATGTCAACCCCAATAAAAGAAATTATTCGGTGTCGGTAGTGCAGTACAAAAAAGGCCAGTACCGTGTGATATTAAACGATGCAGATGATGATAAGGATATCACATTGTTGAAAATTGGAGCTAAAAGTAAGTTGGGTGATATTGATCCAAACTATCCAATGATGGCCTGGGATCAAAAGGGGACGCGGCTTAGCGTGTTATATTCAGAAGAAGGAAAGACCAAACTTTTTATTTATGATGTTATTCTTAAAGTGAAAGTTTACAAGAGAGACCTTACAAGTTTGTTTAATCAGGTGCAGTCGATGAAGTTTATTTACAACAATAATAATTTGCTTTTTAGCGCGGTGAAAAATGGCCATTCAGATATTTATACTTACGATGTTGAAAATGAAAAACTGAAACAAATTACCAACGATGTGTATGATGATCTTGATCCATCGCTCGTTGCGTTCCCTGGTAAAGTCGGAATTATTTTTAGCAGTAATCGTCCTTCGGCGATTGAAAAAGGAGGCGATACTTCTTTAATGAAAAGCAGGTTTAATATTTTTATGGTTACTGATTTTAATACCGATAAATCGGAACTGAACCAGGTAACCCAACTCACCAAATTAAAGTTTGGTAATGCTACAAATCCAACTCAATACAATGACAATCATTTTACTTTTGTAAGTGACGAAAACGGTATTGGAAACCGCTATGCGGGATTCTTTACATCAAAAATATCCGGCGTTGATACTGTCGTAATCATAGGTGATGAATTCCTTCGAAACCCGTCAAAACTTGAAGTGGATTCCACATTGAAAGTGTATAAGAAAACTGATGTGGACTCTATTGCTGTTGTTGGTGTTTTTTATGATTCAGCTTATGTTTTTCCATTAACCAATTATGCAAGTAGTTTGCTTGAGACAAAGGAAGCAGGAGAGAATAACCAGGTGAGTGAAGTGACAAGACAAAGCGATGAAAAGATTCTTTATAAATTGAAGATTGATGAGAATGCGTTGAAACGGAGAAATGTGAATGCACGGCCAAGTGCCTATATGCAGCGGCTTTTAGAATTAGATCGTATTTCCCAAGGTCAGGAGATTATAAAAGAGCCTTCAGTAAAAAAGGAAAGTGATGATCCTTTTCAATCTGAATTTAAAAAGGATAAGAAGGAGAATGGTAACCGCAAAAAAAATCAAGAAGTTGAAAACGGTTCGATCGTTTTAGCTACTGCTAAATTGTTTAAATACAAACCATTAAAATTCTCTACCGATTATGTGGTAGCAGGTTTCAACAATAATGTGTTAGGCACAAGGTATCAAGGTTACCAGGGTGGCTCGGGGCCGGTTACATTAAGTTCCAATACCGGGCTAAACGGAATTATCCGTTTAGGCGTATCTGATGTAATGGAGGATATAAAAATTTCCGGTGGCTTCAGATTATCGTCAAATTTAAAAGACATTGATTGGCTGTTTCAATTCACTAATCTGAAAAAGAGATTGGATTGGGGCCTTACTTATTACCGCGATGTACAGAACCTTTCTTTCTCCGGTGGCCAGTTTATTTATCCAGGGAAATTGTTTTCCAATTTATATCAGGGAAGTGTTTCCTATCCAATTGATGTTACTAAAAGTGTTCGTCTAAGCGTTGGCGTTAGAAACGATAAAACTGTAGTAAGTTCAGTCGATCCAAATACAATTGGTTATCCAAATGAATCGAAAGCCTACGGACTGATGCATTTGGAATATGTATATGATAATACGCTAAATCCTGTTCAGAACATCTGGAATGGAGTGCGCTATAAGGCTTACCTGGACTGGAATGCACAGGTAAGTAAACTGAAACAGGATGTAGGACGTAATACCTACAATTTTGGATTTGATGCAAGAGCATATTATCCAATTTACCGCAATTTTATCTGGGCAGGAAGGGTGGCTGCTGATTTCAGTTGGGGCAATCAAAAATTAATTTATTATTTAGGAGGCATCGACAATTGGTTTATGCTTGGCAATAATGTGAAAGTGGATAAACAAGGTCAGCAATCGTATCGTTATTTTAATCCGGCTAACCAACCCGCGCCTGATAATGAATATGCATTCCAAAGCCTTGCAGTAAATCTTAGGGGTTTTATACAAAATGCGGCTAATGGAAACAATACTACAGTTATCAACAGTGAATTTCGATTGCCTGTGTTTACTACATTGTTCAGTAAGCCGATCAACAACGCTTTCCTCCGAAATTTTCAACTTACACAATTTGTCGATTTAGGCACTGCCTGGAATGGTGCATATAATGATTTTTCAAG
Organism: Ginsengibacter sp.; assembly: GCA_039918315.1. GTDB lineage: Bacteria > Bacteroidota > Bacteroidia > Chitinophagales > Chitinophagaceae > Ginsengibacter. Next base: position 8,446 of record JBDSHT010000243.1, read on the forward strand.
ACCTTCAATGACTTATGTTGATCCGGTTGTGCCTCAAGTAGTCGTTAACTTGAAAGCACCTGGTGTTGGCCCTTTCCTTGGTGGATATGGTTTTGGCGCCAGAAGCACCTTGCTTGGTTACTTTTTAAAATTAGATGCTGGTTGGCCAATGAATGGCTTCTTTAAAGGCAAACCTATTTGGTACGTAAGTATGGGACTTGATTTTTAATTTGAAATAATATTTTCTTAAGAGCCGGCTTTTTAAAGCCGGTTTTTTTATTTCTATTGAAAGTTTAAAGTATGCCATGTGGTTCTTTAAATAAAGTTTATCGATTCATTTTTATCAGTATTTTTAAGGTATTAAAAAAAACGACTAAGCTATTTGTATGAGAAGAAAAATTTACGCCAAATTTTTGCCCTTTTTCGTATTTGCCTTACTGAGCTTTTACTTTAGCTTTGCACAGAAAATAGAGGTGAAAGAAGCACTTGATCTCGTTATTAAAAATTCCTCTTTCTTAAATTTATCCTCCGCTGATATAAAAAACTCCATTATCACCAATGCATATATTGATAAGGCTTCCAATACCAAATTAATTTATGTGCAACAATCATTTATGGATATACCTGTTTATAATTCTGTACAGGTAATAGCCTTGAAAAATGATATTGCAATTTCTGGTTCCGGGCAAAGAATATTTAAACTTTCAGAGGCAACGACCAATGCAAAAGGAATTCCAGCAATTAGCGCAAAAGAAGCAGTGTCTGCTGCCGCCAGATCGGTAAAAATTTCTGAATCAGTAATCAGCGGTGAAACGATGAGTATTCTTAGCAAGTCTGCAAATAATCAAAAATTTGAATTTCGTTCTTCGGGTATTTCAAAAGAAAACCTGACAGCGGATTTGCAATGGTTTCCAGGCGAAAAGGGTGCGGTAAAATTGGGCTGGCAGGTAAAAATTCTTCCGGAAAATTCCTCAGATTATTGGCTCATCATGGTTGATGCAAATGATGCATCAATTTTGAAAAAGGATAATTTAACTGTGAGTTGTAATTGGGATAGTCCAATTGTCGAAAGTGGTTTAATAATGGAAACCCCATTTATACCTAATACAAAATTGGATAAAAAAAACAGCGATGTTTCGTTCGCAGTAAGTTCAGCAGGCTATCGGGTAACCCCATATCCATTTGAAAGTATGAGTCATCCTGGAGGTACACCTGTTTTAGTAAATGAGCCATGGTTGAATGCGGGTGCTGCTAATCCAGTGGTTGTTTTGGGTTGGCATCACGATGGTACTACTGAATACAGTTCAACCAGAGGAAACAATGTAATGGCAATTGAGGACAATGATGGAAGCGACATTACCGTGGGGGCTTCTGCTGTCTCTACCACAGGACTACCCAATCTTAATTTTGATTTTGCATTTGATCCTTTGCAACAACCCGGTGTTGTCGTAAATAAAAATGCCGCTATCACACAATTATTTTATTGGAATAATATTATGCATGATATCTCCTATCAATATGGTTTTGATGAAATATCAGGAAATTTTCAAAATTCAAATCAGGGCCGGGGAGGTGTAGGAAATGATTATGTAATTGCTGATGCACAAGATGGAAACTCAATAAACAATGCGAATTTTGCAACGCCGGCAGATGGAAGTAAGCCGCGGATGCAAATGTATTTGTGGAGAGCTTCTCCGTATAAAATGATAACAATAAATCCCCCAACTCCATTTTCAGGAACTATTGCAGCGTTGGAAGGCACTGTAAGCACAGCAAACTTATTGGCTAATATTGGGCCAGTAACAGGCAACCTTGTATTGTACATGGACGGTGCCGGTACCACCCACGAGGCTTGTGAAGCGGCAGGAAATGCGGCTGCATTGGCGGGTAATATTGCCGTGATAGATAGGGGCACATGCGATTTTGTTACTAAAATAAAAAACGCACAAAATGCCGGTGCAATTGCTGTACTTGTGATCAACAATGTTGATGGCACCATATCGGTAATGAACGGAACTGACAATACTATTACCATTCCGGCACTAATGATTTTTAAGAGCAATGGAGATTTTATCAAAGACCTTTTCAACACAGATCCAGCAGTAACTATAAATTTTACGCTAAGCGCTATTAAATTAGATGGCGACTTTGACAACGGAGTAATAGGACACGAGTACGCTCATGGCATTTCAAACAGGCTGACAGGTGGCCCGGCTTTGGCTACGTGCCTTCAAAATAAAGAACAAATGGGAGAGGGCTGGAGCGACTATTTTGCCTTAATGACTACAACCAATTGGGCAACTACATTGGTAAGTGATGGAAATAAAAAAAGATCGATTGGTACCTATGCTTCAGGTGCATTGGCATACACTTCTAACGGAATTAGAAAATATCCTTATTCCACCGATATCTCTATTAATCCATGGACGTATGGTTTGCTTTCCGCAATTGTAGATGGAGAGCCTCACTACGTTGGCGAAATATGGGCAGCAACCTTATGGGACATGACCTGGAATATTATTCAAACAGATGGTATTAATACTAATTTTTACAACGCTGATGGAGCCGGTGGAAATTCTGTTGCGATGAAATTAGTTTCCTACGCAATGAAGCTCCAACCTTGCAGCCCCGGTTTTTTAGACGGGCGTGATGCCATTTTAAAAGCTGATGAAATACTTTATAATAGCTCGCACAGTTGCTCCATCTGGACTGCCTTCGCGCGAAGAGGAATGGGAATAAATGCATTGCAGGGAAGTTCAAATAGCACTACGGATCAAACAGAAAATTTCGCCGTTCCTTCCGGTGCCGTTCTTAAAAAGACAGTAGATAAAGGACTGGCTACAGAAAATGAAATTCTTACCTATACATTTAAATTAAGAACACAGTGCGCTTCTGTTGCTAATTATAAAATTCTGGATACGCTGGCTGCAAACGTGACTTACATTGCTGGTAGCGGAGGCACGTATAATGCTACTGATAGAGTAGTATCTTTTAATATCGTAAGCCAGGCTGCCAGCCAGGTTCAGACTTTCTCCTTTAAGGTAAAAGTGAATAGTGGAACTTACTTTGCATCATCTATTATTTTTTCAGAAACCATTCCCGTAAATGCGGTTCCTGCGAGTTTAGAGATTACACCGTTGTCGGGTGCAACCTGGGTCCCTAACACTACCAATCATAGCGCTCCTTATTCAATGAATTCCACCGCGACTAACTCCGCTACGGAGCAAATACTCAGCAGCAGTGCTTCCTATTTGATTGCCGGACATTCTCAATTAAGTTTCTGGCAACAATATAATACCGAAGCTTTTCACGATGGTGGTGTGGTGGAATTATCAAAAGATAACGGACTTACCTGGTTTGATGCAGGCCCTTATATTTCCATGAATGGATATAACACTAACATATATAATAATACCAGTCTTGCCAACAAACAAGCTTACAGCGGAAGCAGTAGTGGCTTTATTAAGACAATCGTAAATCTATCTTCATTTGAGGGGAAATCTTTGAAATTCAGATTCCGGTTTGTGACTGATAACACAGTAAGTGGTGGAACGGGTTGGATAGTTGATGATATCGTGATTTCTAAAGATGCGGCAGTTTATAACTTGGCATGGGTGTATGATAATTTGAATGGATTAAGAAGCCTTTCTGATACTGTTACTTCTATTTCTGAAGGAGCACTTCCATTGTCGTGGGGAGTTTTCCAGGTGGCAAAACAAGGAAGCACTGCGCAACTTAAATGGAGTACAATACAGGAAGTAGATGTCGATAAATTTTATGTGGAAAGAAGCAAAGATGGAGTTCATTTTAGTACCATTGCAGTTACTAATTCTTCAGGAAATTCTGATCGTGTTTCAGAATATTCTTACACAGATGAAGCACCGATCAACGGAATTAATTTTTATCGGATTCGCCAAACAGACAGGAATGGGCAAGTGTCATACACCGAAGTACGAACGGTAGAATTTAGCCGATTGATAGGCATTGTAAGTGTTTCGCCTAATCCTGCAAAAGATTATGTGAATATTAAAATAGAGGGAAATAAAGAAACGCTAAAAGTGAAATTATTAAATGCTTCCGGACAGGTATTAAATACTTTCACTGTGAAAGAAGAATATTATAGATTACCCGTTTCCTCATTAGCAGCGGGAGTATATTATTTGAAAATTACGGGTACAACTATTTCGGGAGTTGAAAAATTGATTATAGAAAAATAATTGTAAACCATATTTTAAACGCAGAAAAAATAGCCCACTTAAGGGCTATTTTTCGTTGAATAAAATACTCAAAATAATGCGTAGCCATTCTATATGAAAAACAAAAGTTCATAATCTTCTTTGGAATAAACGTTTGTGATTTTTTTATTACGCGGCATTCTTTTTGATTATCTTTTTACTGTTCCGTGACTTCATTTCTCTGGCAACGTAAAAAGCATTGAATAAATTTTGTAACTTAGAATGACTTTGTTTCGGCACTGCGTTTTAAATTTAATCACTTTAAAATTTTGTAATTATGGCACCTTTAAATATCAGTCCACCACGGTCACAGGGGTATCCGGGTGGCTATGTACCTAATCCTTTAATATCTGAAACTTATCGTGTAAATCGGGATGTGTCTGAAGCTGCGCGGAATGAAATGGAATACGACATTGTGGAGAATAAAAAATATTACAAAGTAGAACTGGTAGCTCCTGGTTTCAAGAGAGAAAATTTTTTGGTGAGCATAAATGAAAAATGTTTTCTTTCTGTAACTGCAATGCATAGTGAAGAAGATGTGAAAAACATGCCGGCATATTATGAAGAGAATATGGAGCATACTTGTCTTCATCGCAAAATTGCACTTCCTAAAAATATAGATACCGATTTTTCTATTGCAGAATATAAGTCAGGGATTCTTTCCATTCTGTTTTCGAAAACAGATAAGCAATATAAACGCCGTGCGTCAATGATTATCGTCTATTAAACAAGTCTTAAAATTTAAGACATTATGAGCTTGCCACATTGGTAAGCTCTTTTTTTGATAGGTGTTTCCATTTATCTCCCATTATTTTATCAGTAGCAAGTGCATGCCTCGTACTGAAATCAGGCTCTCAACTCTATCTGGCGATTGAGCATTTTAGAAAAAATAGTACACCAGCATTCTGCCTTCGCTTTTAAAAAGGCAAAATCATTCTTTGAATTTATTAAGCTATTCCAAAAGGTTATTAGTGCGGGTTCTGAGTCATTATTAAACTCAAAAAATAATTCAAGAGTATCGTCTTGTGTCCCGTCGTTTGCAGAATCATTTTGTTCTGTTGTGGAATCGTGTTTGGTAATTAAGCGGCAATCATGCACATCGTCCAATGATATGGTGGAGGTATGATAGATGTTTTTTATTTTTTCCAGTATCATTATTTTCCGATGTATTCCATCAAAGCCCATCACTTTATTTTCAAAAATTTCCTGGCTACAGAAAATCAGGTTTTGATCAGCACCCTGCTGGCAAAGTTTTCTCACCAAAATTTCTTTTTTCTTTTTGGCAAATCTTGAAATAAACGAAACGGAGATGTAGAATAGAAGGCCTGTAGTGAAAATTATAAAAATGATTGTAACTGGATTCATACGGATATTTATTTTCAGTAATAAATGTTGTAATGGACGGATAATATTTATACAACTGATTTTCTAAAAGAATATTGTGTGTGAAAAAGAATTTATTTTTTACTCATAAAAGAAACAGTCCTCTTCAAAAATTATTACAACAATTAGCGTGACTATTTTATCAAAAAAAAGAGGCTGCCCATTTGGACAGCCCCTTTTTAGAAACGATGGATATTTTAATTAGATTTTATCTCGAAATTTTTTGGTGGCTCAGCACCCATAAGGTTTTTTACGAAATAATCCCATCGACGACGCATCATATAATAGCTATCTGAACCATAGCCGTGGCGGGCATTTGGAAATATTAAAAGGTCAAAATCTTTATTGGCTTTTATTAATGCATCTACAACAAGGTAGGTGTTGTAAGGAGGTACATTATCATCCATCCCACCATGTGCTAATAATAATTTCCCTTTTAAACCCGATGCAAAAGTTTGATTTGCCTGGTTATCATAATTGGATTTTCCGTTGGCATTTTTTACTAAAAGGCCAATATACCTTTCGCCCCAGTCATCTTCATAATTTCTATTATCGTGATTCCCGGATTCTGAGATACCCACTTTATAAAAATCAGGATAACGAAACATTGCTGCGGCTGTAGCAAAACCTCCACCGGAATGCCCCCATACTCCCACACGAGTCAGATCCATGTAAGGACGTGTTTTCGCTAATTGTTGCATTCCATCTATTTGATCTTCTAATGTATTATCAGCCATGTTTCCATAGCATGCATCATGGAAATCCTTGGATCTGCCTGGGTTGCAAGTGCCATCTATTACAACAACTATAAACCCAAGTTGTGCTAATGCCTGGTGATCACCGCGGGCTGCCGAAAATGAACGGCCTCCAACACCGCCGCCTTGTGGACCGGGATATATATAATTTACAACAGGATATTTTTTTGTTTTATCAAGATTGGTAGGAGTAAACATCAGCCCATACAAATCCCATCGGCCATCATGAGATTTTACGGTAATTGGTTCCGGAGCTTTCCATCCTGTAGCAATCAGTTGTGAAATGTCAGCTTTTTCTAAGGTTGCAATTAACTTGCCTTTTAGGTCTCTTAGGACAGATACCGGTGGCACATTGGGAGTTGAATAATTGTCCACAAAATACTTTCCGTCTAGCGAAAATTGAACACTGTGGTTTCCGTTTTCAGGTGTAAGCAATTGTAAATTTTTTCCACTAAAATCAATTCTGTAAAGATGACTGAAATAGGGATCGCGTCCGGGTTCTTTTCCGTTTGCTTCAAAAATAAGTACACGGTTTTTTTCGTCAACTTTTAATAGGCGGGTTACTACGAAGTTGCCTTTTGTAATTTGGCTTTTTAATTTGCCTGTTGTTGCATCGTACATATAAAGGTGACCCCAATTATCTCTTTCAGAATACCAGATTATTTCGTTGGAAGCAGGCAGATAACGCCAGTTCACCATTCCTTGTCCGGATTCAAATTGGGTTGGAACGGTTTCTTCAAATATTTCTTTTATGTCGCCGGTGTTAGCATCGGCGATTCGCATTTTTTCTTGTTTATGATCTCTTGACGTTGATACAAAAGCCAGTTTATTTCCATCTTCACTCCAATAATTATCATCAAAAGAACCCGCACAGGAAATGTCATCGCAAAGAGTACTTCTATGAGCATCCGGGCCCATTTTGAAACGAATAATTTTTGCATTATCTACGTCAATAATTACACGATGAATCATGGCAATTGCGGAATCGCCGGGAATCGGATATTTCCAGGTTTCTAATTCTGGCTCGCCCACTTTTGTTCTTACCAAATACATATCACTCACGTGTCTTTGGTCTTGTTGAAACGTGGCTATTTTTTTAGAATCGGGCGACCATAAAACAACAGGGCGATCGCTGTGTTTCCATCCTGCGTTATCGGTAGCATAACCAAAGTTTTTGAAACCATCGGTCGTCAATTGAGTTTCTTGTTTAGTATCTGTGTTACGCAGCCAAAGATTCCAGTCTTTTATATAAACGGATTTTTTGCCATCGGGAGAAACTGCACCTGTAATACCTCCCCTTCGTCCCATTTGCGGTCGTTGACTGGTTGATAAAACACCAAGATCTTTTAAATCGGCGGCAACTTTCCTGCTTCCTTTTGAGGGATCTATCAACACATATTGATTGCCCGCCTGCGTGCGGGAGACATACCAAAAGTTGCCATTATCCAGCCATGTAGGGCTTACAGAATTATTATAAACCAACTTTCCAGTATTAAATCCTAAGAATTTGGTAGCCGATTCATAGTCCGAAGCGGATAATTTTTTGGTGTTGCTTTCTTGTGCAAGAACCCCTGTTACCAGCATAAATAAAAGCACTGGCAATAGAAATGATTTTTTCATAATTAAGTCGATGGGTTTTATTTCATTGAATGATGAGGCTGTAATTTACCAATAATATTTTGGTGAACTTATGGAGGCGTGTACTTTTATATAAGTGGAAAGAAAGTTTTACGAATTTGCTTTTTAGCAAGAGAGCATTCAAATAAAAAATCCGCTTTATTCAAGCGGATTTTTAATTTTTTAACCTGTGGGTTTCTGGTTTTTCCTGGATTGGAGGATGGCTTTTTAGGGCCGTGGTTTTCATTGGGAATAATATTTTTCTAAGGCATTGAATTCAAAAAAAAAGAAGTTGACTGATATCGGATTTATATTGGTTTTTCCGGGATTAGTGGAAATGGTTTCTTTTCAGTGGATATTTGGATAGATTAATGTTTAAAGAACATCAACCAACTTCTGGAACAAAGATAGAG
>JBDSHT010000244.1:0-2604 GCA_039918315.1 Ginsengibacter sp.
GTCTTTTTTTCGTTGAAAAATATTTGGGATGCTCATTTGTTTTTTAAAACTTATTGATAAACATGAACTTAAAAATGTTCGCAAAAGCTTGCCTTTCCGAATGTACGAACTATCCAAACTTCAAATTAAAAAAGTATCCGCTTTCTGCTCTTCGAAGTAATCTCAAATATACGGGAGGTGCCAGAAACAGCGGGGTTTAGTTGGCTTCTTGTGCGACGCCGTTGGGGTCGAATGTTTATAGAATAATGTTCATCCTACAAATATGTGACCCCAAAGGGGTCATACTTTTTCCTTACGGTTAAGTCGCCATTAAACGTTTGCTTTTATAAAACAGCTTTGTTTTAAAACTGAGGTTTGGAAATCCGGAGTTGCTTATTCAGGGTTGCGATATTTTTTTATTTGAAGGTCACTTCGAATAGCCGGAGGTCAGTCTTCTTTATATTTTAATAATTGTCTGATTGAAGTTAAATGACCAAACAATACCATTGGAACTATACATGTCGGCAACCAACTAAACGGGAAATTTAAAATCGCAATGTTCGGTTGTTCAAATGCAAATCTCTGTATTGGTGAAGGGGTAGAAAGTAAAGCGATCACCACAATATTTATCAAAAGTCCAAGGCAAATGAAATTCCAAACTAAAATTGTCTTTCGGTTTAATTTAGTTTTTGTAAACCCAAAGTAAGCAATAACAGGTGCTGTAATTCCCGCAATAATGTCAAAGTTCCACCCTTCAAAAGTCATCATTTCGGGAACTGCTTTGTTAAGAAAGAGCCAGAATAAAACTACCTCAACCGGAATTCTAACAACGTTTAAATAGGTTAGGTTTTTAAGTGGCAAACTGTCCATAAATTGTCGCCCTTTTTGAGTTGCAAATAAATAAATTACAGTCAGGATTGTCGGCAAAATTCCAACCAACATAATTTTCGGTGGAAATGAATTCGTGTCCGAGTTGTAAACATTTTTCAAAGTCAAAATTGTTTGAATTAACAGCCAAATTGTAAGCCCGATTAAAATTGGTGTTGATTTTTTTCGTGTTGTTTCAGAAGTTGAATTTCTAATTGCCCATTCGAAAAGAAGTAAGGACGCGATTGTTGTCAGTCCAAAAGTCATCGAAATATATGTTGGCAAATTTTCTATCATTTTTCTGTTTGCTCTGTGTTTTATTCAGTTTTCAAAATTCAGGACACCGATACTTTTTTATTTTGAAAGTTAATACGAACGGCGAGGCATAAACTTTTTAAAATCAAATTACCTATTATATGGATATTCATTTATCCAATGAAAACCACGGTTAATCAATCTCATTTTATTGAAATCCAGTTTTTGCATTTCTATGTAAACAGAATCATCATGCAGTTTACCTGTAAAAACAAGATGTGTTGAATCAGGATTGAAATAGTGAAGTGTTGATTTATGAGCTGTGTCAGAAAAGGTAAAAAGTTTTACGGTTTTAGTCGCTGTATCCGGCTTAAAGTTGTAGCCCTTCACACTATCATTCATCATTTTTATGGTTGCGTAATCGGTGTAAATGATACTGAGTTGTTTCCATTGCAATGTATCTGTTGCAAGCGCTGGCAATGTGTCTTTATTTTTTACAAACTTTGTTACATTATACACTCCGAACAGCGGCTTTTTTTGTGTGGCTTCATCACCATACGTTTTATACCCTTCCCACACACCGGTAATTGTAAAATATAAAACACTTCCAATCAATAAAATTTTTATAGCAATGCCTGATATTTTCATCCATCGTTTACGAAACTTTGGTAGCCTGTTCACTGCCGGCACTGCTTTGTTCAGAAAAAAGAAATTGATGAGCCGTCGCATCTCAGGTGCTGCAATAAAAATAGCCATCAACAATAAATTGCTTGAATATAATTTTACAGGAACATCGTAACAAAAATTCATGGCCACGATGTTGCTCAATACTGTTATACAAACCAATGAACCAAAAGTTGACGTTCTTCTAAATAAAAGAAGGAAACCGCCAATAGCTTCTGCTAACCCGGTAAACACATTAAAGGCTGTTGAGTAACCCATGAAACTCCATAAAAGCCCCATGGGACTTGACTCTCCAAATGTTCTGGTCATGCCCCCAAACGGAAAAGGAAATTGTGTTTTAATAATTTTATAAAGGCCATAGCCCATCATGGTAAATGCAAGATAGTAGCGCACATACACCATTAACCAATATAAAAGCAAGTCGTAGTTTTTTCTTTTTCGGTCTGCCACTGACCAAACAATGGAAGCAATAACAGCCACTACTGCGTATAAAAATAGTTGTACATAATTGTATGTAGTATCTCCGCTGCCATTTGGTTTTACAGTTATCGGGTAACCAACATGCAGTATATTTTTACCAGCCCACGGCACCAGCGCATCCCAAATGCTATTGTATCCAGAGGCCAAAGTATCAGTGAATGGAATATATTCAACAGGGAAAGGAAATATGTAAATGACGAAATAGGCAGCAAAAAAAGGTAACTCTTAACTCGCTTTGCGCCGGATTGGTATATATGCAAGCGTAACAAAGTATTTCTGCATTAGTTACACAACTTTTACACTCTAACCATTCTCTTAATAATTCTAACTTTTCATTAT
>JBDSHT010000245.1:0-3511 GCA_039918315.1 Ginsengibacter sp.
GCAATGCGGGCGAAACCATTAATTGTTTCGGAAATCTTCCCGTTCACTTCTGCATTTATATCCAAACCTTTTATATGGACTTCTCCCACGTTCAGCATAGTCCAGGTAAAAAGATTTTGATTGGGGACAGCAATTATTTTATCATCAATGGAATTGTAATACATATCCGCACTGATGTTTATTTGGCGCAATCTTCCATCAAATGTTTTTGAATAAGAACTTCCCAAATTGAATTGTCTTGCTGACTCGGGGCGTAGTTTACTATTGCCAATGAAGTTGTAATACAAGTCATTGAATGTGGGCATCCGGAAAATTTCTTTATAAAAAAACCTAAGCAAAAGCGGGCCATCGGGTTGCGGTTTAAAACTAAGAGCCACAGTCGGAGTTATTTTATTTTTATCGGAAGAAGAATTTCCAGTTCTTGTTCGGTCATTGAAATGAACAAACAATATGGAACCGGAGAGTTGCCAATTAATACCTGAATATTTTGCGGAGAGACTATTCCATAGGCCTAACCTGGATGGATAGACGAAGTTTTTTGAATTTGCTTTCAGATCAGAATGGGAAATGTCAGAAGCAAATGAACCCTCGAAGTGATCGCCTATTGTTTTAGTGATAGCAGCGCTGGCATACACTTTTTGCTGATTATAACGTGAATCTAAACCGCCTTGTCCATTTAGAAAATCAGGGTCTGTATATCTTGTATAAGTGTGGGAATATTTTGCAGATACCAGTATTCGCGTTGTATTATTTAATTGTTTCCGGTATTGTGTTTGTGCAAAAACATCTTCATTCCAAAGTTGCTGCGCTGATCGTTCATTGAAAAAAATAATAGCGCCTGGTAAACCTCTCCTGGAACTGTAGCCCCAAATTTTTGTTTGTAAATAAGAACTGTCATCGAACTGTTTTACAAAATTAATTTCACCCTGTAATGATTGTATTTCAGAATTAATGCGTTTTGTTTTTTTAGAAAAACTTCCATTGTCAATGTAAAGAGGATAATTGCCTTTTGAAAATACAGATTCAACATTCGCACTGATAATAGATTTGTTTCCTACGGGAAAAAGAATGCCCGCGAAAGGTTGCCAAAGCCCGAAGGAACCGGCTTTAAGGCCAGCCTGCCATTTCGTTTGTGTAAAATTAACCGGACGAAAAGTGTTTGTATTTATTTCCAAAACTGAAGCTGAAGCAAACGAACGCGCGGGCATTAATGGATCAGATGGATTGGCCTGGCTTAATTGGATCGATTTAATAAACGTGCTGGAAAAGCGGCTCAGGTCTATTTGTCCCGACTGTACATCGGAAACCGGAATGCCATCATAAATAATCCCGGAATTTGCAGCACCTAAACTTCTAACTGAAATAGTTTTTAACCCACCAACACCGCCATAATCTTTCACCAAGACACCAGAGAAATAACGGACTGCATCTCCAACAGACTGAGCATTTATTTGTCGGATTATTTTCTCGTCTAACAATTGCGCCGGAATATTATTTTTGAAAGTGTTGACTTTCCTGGAAGGAGTAACTATTATTTTCTTTAACATAACCGAACTGTCGATGGTCTGGGCAATTAACCATGCTGGCGCAAAAAAACATAGGAGGCACAACAATGCGAACCTGCCTGATTTATTGTTTTTAGTATGTAATTTTTGTGCCATTTACATTTAATTATTACAAATAATTATTTCATCGCTCATAAAGCGTATGCCAAAAGTGGGATATAAGAGAAAACGTAAAAGCTATATCCCGCTTGCCTTTCACCCGAAAGCGCAGCGACGAAACATTCAACAGGCAGGTCTTCTGGCTTTCCCGATTTTCAGATACCTTCCCGTTCAAAGCCGCGAACAGTGGTATGTAGATTCTGAAAATACAATGCAATTTCATGCATCGGGATTACAGCTACGGGGATAGCTCCGGATTTTAACCGGATTCCCATTTTAATTCCATCCCAAAAAATCCGGGATAAGGAAACCAATTGAGGTGCAAATGTAAAATGAAAATGATTGAAAGAGGAAATATTTTTTTTCGATTTTATATTTTGAAATGTTTTGGATGTGTGGAATTGTACTTCATGAGGCTATGAATTTGAGTCTTTATTGAATGATATAATGTGCAAAAAAAAGCTGACTTGATTTTACACAAGCCAGCCCTTTTATTGTACGAAAAGAATTAAATAATTCTATTCATCATCCTTTCTCACCAGTTCATTTGAGAGCTTAGCCGCCTTTTTTACCAGTCCAATAAATTCATTTTGATAGCCTTCTAAATCATTTCCCTTCGCTCCATTTGCAAGAGTAAGCACTTTTGCAAAATCAAAATTTCCCTTATACTCACTATCGCGAAGTACCATTCCAAAACCTGCGACAGACGCTGCAAAGCGAAAATTATCTGAGGTATTTTTTAGTTCTATCGGTTTGTCTTTTACGGTTGCGGAAATTAATTCGCTCGTACCTTTCTGTGGCTCTTTATACCTGAATTTTATAGTAACGATTTCATCATCAAACGCATTGGCTTTTGTTGATTTTTTTACGTGATATTTTAATGGATCTATGTCTTTTAAAAATTCTGATTTCACACCGTTAGGTATTATTTCATAAAGCGCGGTGACGGTGTGACTACTTCCTAATTCACCTGCATCTTTTTTATCATCATTAAAATCTTCATTGTTTAAAGCGCGGTTTTCATAACCGATCAGGCGATAGCCTGCAACCTTTTCCGGGTTGAATTCTAATTGCAGTTTCACATCTTTTGCAATGGTAAACAGTGTGCCTCCAAATTCATTTACCAATACTTTTTTTGCTTCGTTCAGTCCATCGATGTAGGCATGATTTCCATTTCCTTTATCAGCAAGGTGCTGCATTTTATTGTCTTTATAATTACCCATTCCATAACCGAGCACTGTTAGAAATATTCCTTTGTTGCGCTCTTTTTCTATCAATCTCACCAACGCATCATCACTACTTTCGCCCACATTAAAATCTCCGTCAGTGCAAAGAATTACCCGGTTGTTTCCATCCTCTAAAAAATTTTGTTGTGAAGTTGCATAAGCCAGTTGAATGCCTGCACCTCCTGCAGTTGAGCCTCCAGCCTGCAATGCATCGATTGCCGATTTGATTTTAGTTTTTTCACTTCCGCTGGTGGCAGGTAATACCAATCCTGCCTGGCCTGCATATACTACAATAGATATTTTATCTTTTTCTCTAAGTTGGTCCACTAACATTTTCATGGAAGCCTTTACCAATGGCAATCTGTTTTCACCCATCATGGAACCGGATACATCTATCAGAAATACAAGATTGGACGCAGGTAATTTTTCAACAGGAATATTTTTTCCCTGCAACCCAATTAACAACAATTGGTTTTGTGTATTCCATGGGCAAACACTCAATTGTGTGTTGATAGAAAATGGATCCTTGCCCGTTGGCTGCGGATAATTATATTTAAAATAATTTATCATTTCTTCAACCCGTACGGCTCCTGCCGGAGGCAATTGGTTATTGTTTAAATA
>JBDSHT010000246.1:0-3467 GCA_039918315.1 Ginsengibacter sp.
ACTTCAGCCCGTATGGCACAATGGTACAAGAAAGGAAAATTAAAAGCCGGTGATAAATTTATCCATGAAAGTATCATTGGTTCTAAATTTATCGGCACCATAGAAGAGGAAATGATAATAGGAGGAATTCCTGCCATCAGACCCGGAATAGAAGGCTGGGCAAGGATTTACGGGCACAATACCATTAATGTAGATTCTGAAGATGATCCGTTTGCTTTAGGCTTCCAGGTATTGTAATTATCGTCTAAGTCAGAAGTGTTACCCTTTGACGGATTTTGTAATTGCTGAAATTATATTTTGCGACATATTGACCTGTGGTCAATTTTTATACTACCCTTTTGAAATCGTCTTTTTGATTTTTAAATAATTAAAACTGTTATCATGCAAAAAGTCTCCTTTTTTTTAATTGCGTTTTTAGGCTTACTAAGTACAGCCTCTGCTCAATACAAAACTACTCTTGATGTTTCTGATGATTTGATAAATACCATGCATCAATACGAAGTGGATGTAAGGGCTCTTAACCGCGTGTATTTTGTAAATGCATCTCCCGAAAAAACAGAAAGGTATAAGAGGCTAGCCAACGATTATCTTTCTAAATTATCTACTGTACCTTTTCAATCATTAACCCAGGAAGGCAAAGCGGACTTTGTGCTTTTTAAACGTGATTTGGATCAGGATATTTACAAGTTTGATGAAGAAGCAAAATCTTTTCAACAGCTTTCTAAATGGTTTCCATTTGCTGATTCTATTTATAATTTCGAAAAGATCAGGAGACGCGGGGGCATGTTAGATGGCCAAAGAGTTGCCAAAGCTTTCGATGGTATCATCAAGCAGTTAAAGTCATTACAATCAAAATTGGCGGACGATAAATCAATCACTATTGCAGATGAAGGAAGTGCCCGATCTATCATTATGGGTTTACAACGCGCATTGCAATTGACTTATAGTTTTTATAACGGTTACGATCCTCTTTTTACTTGGTGGGTGCCGGTAACGTATGAAAGCCTGACAAAGCAAATGGATGAGTATGCAGCAACTTTTAAAAGTGTATCTGAAAAAAATGCACCCAAAAAGGACAACAGTGGTATCACAGGAACTCCTGTTGGAAGAACAGAATTGATCAGACAATTAAATTATGAATTGGTTAATTATACTCCTGAAGAATTAATTGAAATTGCTAATAAAGAATTTGCCTGGTGTGATAAGGAAATGTTGAAGGCATCGCAGGATATGGGTTTTGGAAACGACTGGAAAAAGGCATTGGAGAAAGTAAAACAAACTTATGTACCTGCCGGTGAACAACCTGCAGCCATGGTAGATTTGTATAACCAATCGATTGATTTTTTAAAGAAGAAAGACCTGATTACCATTCCGCCATTAGCGGAAGAAACCTGGAGAATTGTTATGATGAGTCCGCGTCAGCAGCTCTTAAATCCATTCTTTTATGGAGGTGAAGAATTTGCTGTGAGCTACCCCACCAACACGATGGATTACGATCAGAAGATGATGAGCATGCGTGGAAATAATCCGAACTTCTCAAGGGCTACGGTTCATCATGAATTGATTGCCGGTCACTATTTGCAGCAATTCATGAATGAAAGATATCGCTATTACAGAAATTTTGACACTCCGTTTTGGACAGAAGGGTGGTCGCTTTACTGGGAGATGTTGTTATGGGACGAAGGCTTTCCAAGAACGCCTGAAGAAAGAGTAGGTATGTTGTTCTGGAGAATGCATCGTTGCGCACGAATCATTTTTTCACTAAATTATCATTTGGGAAAATGGACACCGCAGGAGTGTGTAGATTTTTTAGTTGACCGTGTAGGACATGAAAGAGCCAATGCAGAAGGTGAAGTTCGTCGTTCGTTTGTAGGCAGCTACGCACCATTATACCAATTGGCTTACATGATGGGCGCATTGGAAATCAGGTCGCTTCAGAAAGAAATAGTGAAGTCCGGCAAAATGAATTTGAAGCAGTTTAATGATGCAGTAATGCATGAAAATAATATGCCGATTGAAATGCTAAGAAATATATTAACCAATCAGCCGATACAAAAAGATTATAAAACGCATTGGAAGTTTTATGATTTAAAATAAAAATAGAGATTCTTTTTCTTTCATTTTACCTACCCGGAATCGTTCCATTTCGGGTAAGTAAAATTTTTAAGTATTTTATTTCTTATTGAAATGGTGCGCTTTAGAAAAACTCATCTGTTTCTATTTTATTTTAAATTATCAAAGGTGATAATTGAAACCATTACCTGTTCATTTAAAACCGGCACATGAAAAAATCTCTCATCACTGCTTTTTCAAAAAAGACAAAGTCAATGGCAAAATTATTAGTTGTTATTTTTATGTCATTAATAAGTGGGTTGGCATTTTCACAAAACCCTGTTGCAAAAGATAGTGTTCAAAAAATAGCACTTCCGGTGGTATCATTTGATGACTACATGATTTCCACTCCTCCAGCTTCATTAGGCCTTGATCTTTTTTATAAAAAATATGCAGATGCTTACGGTGTGCCTGTGGTGTCGTCAGAGAAAGTGCCCAATAGTGCGCTGTTAATGGCGCGGGATATTATCAATTATATGCTTAGTAAAAGAACCGACATCCATGAAGAATTGGTTCGGCGGAAGGGGAGAGTTTCCATCATGGCGCAAACAGAAATGGAGACGGATCTTCCTGAAAGAAGTGATTGGAAAAAGCCAACCATTGACGATCGCCGCCTGACCCCCGGTGAGCGCGAAAATTATAATAAGCCCGGTGGCATTGCTTCCCAGACCGACAAAGGATATTGGAATGCGAGAGCCCGGGGCATGGGAGGCCTCCTCACCTCCTGTGCTGAAGAAAATATTTTAGGTTACCCCGGCACGCGTTACTTTGGGGAAAATATTCTGGTGCATGAGTTCAGTCATAACATGATGGGGACCCTGCGCAAAGTAGATCCTGATCTTTTGAAAAGATTAGAAGCCGCCTACAAAGCAGCTATGGATGCTGGAAAGTATAAAGGCCAATATGCGTCCAACACTTTGGCGGAGTATTGGGCAGAAGGCACCCAGTGGTGGTTCTGGTCTAATATTGAATTTTACGATGGCGATACAAGGGTACAAACTCCCGATGATTTAAAAAGTTATGATCCTGAGCTGTACGATATTCTTTCCCTAATTTATCCGGGTCATCATATTCCATGCGATGTATATTATGGACAGAACATTCGTCCGGCGCGTAGGAAATAATCTGGAGAGGTGGGAAGGTCAGATTGGTCTTAATGTGTATTAACTCATTTATTGTGAAGAGTAATTTTTTGTAGTATTGTATGCAATAGCATAAATACAAACGCCGGGGATTAGTACTTCTCTAAAATTCAATGATGCGATTGATTTTTAGCGAAAGGTTTACAAATTGACCAGGCAAAAAATTGGACTCATCTTCACCTGTATCAAAAATGATAGGACTGCCGAATAAAC
>JBDSHT010000247.1:0-5028 GCA_039918315.1 Ginsengibacter sp.
AATTTTTATGAGGAAGTTGATGAAGATGCAGATAATTCAGCATGCTCCGGAAAGGAGCAATACCAGTGCCCGTGCAAATAAAAAATAAATCCTTTTCAATATTTTCAGGCAAAACAAAAACTCCCTGTGGGCCGCGAAACGAAAATTCAGAACCAACCTTTATATTATCAAAAATATAAGTGGTGCCGGCTCCTCCCTCCAATAAAACAATCAATAATTCAAACACATTACTGCCATCAGGCCAACTCGCGATAGAATAACTGCGCCAACGTTTGTTAACTTGTTCATGAATAGGAAGATCTAATGTAACAAACTGTCCTGCTTTAAAATTGAATGACTCCAATTCATTTACCTGAATAAAATACCGTTTGGTATTGTAGGTTTCATCTACAATTTTTATCACTGTTCCAATGCGCCAGGGTTCTAAAGCCATACATTAAATTTTAGGTAAAAACAAATGAAATCGCTTAGGGAAATTACAGAAATTTTCGGGTGATAGTAACAAATGATACAATAATTTTTACTGGTTAAACACTTTTCAATTTTGTTGGGGGCATTATTGAAATTGGTTTGATCTGAAAACGAAAAAAAATAGTAGTAAGAAGTTCAGTTTAATTATTGCTACAGCACACTTTTACTACACAATATTTCAGCCGTCATGGACGGAAAAAAATAAAGTTTAGTTTATTATATTTGGAAAACCCCGCAAAAAATTTTGGATGCATTTGTGATTTACTTGCAAAAAAAATCTTGTAAAAAATAGTAAAAAACGATAATCAATTTACAACATGTCGATAACCAAAGAATCTGATTTAGAAGGAATGAGAAAAGCAAGCGAAGCCGTTGCTTATACTTTAAAAGAAATGCGAAACCATGCGTCACCGGGCATGACAACAAAAGAGCTTGATGATTTTGGTGAACAAATTCTTAAAGAGTTTGGAGCAAATTCAGCTCCGTATATAACTTATAAATTTCCCGGATTTACCTGCATCAGCGTCAATGAAGAATTTTGTCATGGCATTCCCTCTTCAAAGAAAACACTAAAGGAGGGAGACTTAATTAATATTGATGTGTCGGCTGAATTGAATGGCTTTTTTTCTGATAATGGTGGCTCATTTGTTTTGGGAGAGGATGTTAATCAGCACCAGGAATTAATAACAGCTTCAAAAAATATTTTACAAAAAGCCATCTACTCAATTAAAGGCGGAGTGCGTATTTCTGATATCGGATCCATAATAGAAACCGAAGCGAAGAAATCAGGCTTCAAAGTAATAAAAAATCTTACGGGGCACGGAGTAGGAAGAAGCCTTCATGAAGAACCGCATGATATAGCGAATTACAAAAACGGTGCTAACAGGGGTCGATTTTCTAAAAATTCTGTGGTGGCAATTGAAACGTTTATTACTACTAAGTCCACCTATACTGAGACTTTAAAAGATGGTTGGACGATGGTTGGAAACAAAGGAGGTTTTATGGCGCAACATGAACATACAATTGTGGTCACTGATGGTTTGCCAATAATACTAACCGATATGAACGAAATATGGAACTAGCGATCGGAGCAATGCCCGGCAGTTTGCAACAAATAAATAGGTTGGTTTTTCAGCCCTTGGATTTATCCATTTCAAATTTTATTTTAAATAAAGAAAGCAAAGAATACGAAGCTTGTTTTTTCACGTTAAACGGCAAGAATATTATCTATCGACTTGCTAAAATTACTCCTACTAAAACCGGCCAATTTGTAACCATTTGGAAAAGAAATGAAAATGGAATTACCGTTCCATTTGACATTAACGATGATATTCATTTTGTAATTATTGCGGTTACTAAAGATGATCAGTTTGGACAATTTATTTTTCCAACATCTGTATTGGCGGATAAAGGAATTATTACACAAAGTGGCAAAGAAGGAAAACGTGGAATAAGGGTTTACCCACCTTGGGATAAAGCGAACAACGAACAAGCGATAAAAACGCAGGTATGGCAATCGAAATATTTTTTTCTAAATGACTTCGGCAAAAATCTCCAAAGTACTTCCGAATTTAGAAAGTTGCTGGATAAGTAATATCTAAAAAGGTGTTATAAAATCCATATCGTTTGCTGTTCTTATTTCTTTCAGCAATCAAATACTAACTTTGCTTTTTTTAGAAAAGGACGATGAATGAATCTTGATGTGTTGATGGACAGTTATAAAAATGATTCCCGCATTTTTTCAATTGCGGACAAGATTCTATTGTCTCAACCGCAGCATCTTCATCTTTCAGGGCTACATGGAAGTGCTTCTCAATTTATTTTTTCTGCAGTTTTTAATTTATCAATTACCTCGCAATTAAACCATCTCATTATTCTCAGAGATGCGGAAGAGGCTGCGTATTTTCATAACACAGTCGAGAATATTACGGGAGCACTTGACATATTTTATTTTCCTTCTTCGTTCAAGATTAAAAAGAATTTTCACCTTCTGAATTCGAGCCATGTGATGCTACGCACGGAGGCGCTTACCAAAATAACTACTGGTGGCAATAAGAAAGTTATCGTTACGTATCCGGAGGCTTTAGTTGAAAAAGTAGTACTGTCATCATCGTTAGCTAAAAATATTATTTCATTTAAAAAAGGTGAAAATATAAAACTGGATGAACTCATGGGACGCTTTGTGGATCATGGTTTCACCCGAACCGATTTTGTTTATGAGCCAGGTCAGTTTGCAGTACGTGGAGGTATTTTAGATATCTATTCCTTCGGAAATGAAAAGCCATACCGGCTTGAATTATTTGGAAATGAAATTGATAGTATCCGTCTTTTTGATCCTGAAACTCAGTTGAGCGAAAGAAAACTTTCAGAAGTAAAAATCATTCCTAATGTAGAAACACAATTTTCCAGTAGTGAAAAAGTTTCACTGATGAATTTCCTTCCGGAAAATACAATTGCATGGTGCGAAGATTGGGAATTTATAAGAGAAAGAATCGACCAGGAATATATCGACGTAGAAGAAGCGATAGCTGAGGAGGCGTCTGCCAACAGGCTTCCGAAAGATAATGGAGTTAAAAAAACCAGCCGGCAGGATGAAGAAGATGACCTGAATAAAAAGAAAGAAACTCTAATTTCAGATTTTGTAAATGGATCTACATGGGAGACCCGTTTAAGTGAACAACACATAATTGAATTTGGCAACAAAACTCATTTTGCAAAAGACAAAAAAATTGAGTTTTCAATTACGCAGCAACCCGCGTTTAACCGCCAATTTAAAATGCTCGTAGAGAATCTGAAAAGTTATGAGTCAAAAAAATACGAGCTTTTTATTTTTGCCGAAAACCCAAAACAGTTAGAGCGCTTACATTCCATTTTTAGCGATCAGGAAGCTGATATAAAATTTGTCCCAATTCCTGTACCCATCCACCAGGGATTTATTGATAATGATTTAAAATTAGTTTGCTATACCGATCACGAAATTTTTCAACGCTACCATAAATACAGGGTAAAGCAGGCTTTCAGCAAAAACAAAGCGCTGACTTTGAAGATGCTTCGCGAATTGCAACCCGGTGATTATGTAACGCACATCGACCATGGAGTGGGTGTCTATAGCGGGCTAGAGAAAATACAGACGAATGGAACCACGCAGGAAGCCGTTCGAATTGTTTATCAAAATAAAGACTTATTGTATGTAAATATTTCTTCCTTACACAAGATTAGTAAGTACAGTGGTAAAGAAGGAACGGTTCCTAAAATGAATAAATTAGGAAGTGACGTTTGGAACAAATTAAAAGATAAAACGCGCAGGAAGGTTAAAGATATTGCGACCGATCTGATAAAATTATACGCCCAAAGAAAAAGTCAAAAAGGTTTTGCACATGCTCCGGATAATTACATGCAAACAGAACTGGAGGCATCGTTTATTTATGAAGATACTCCTGATCAAAACAAAGCGGTAATAGATGTAAAGAACGATATGGAGAAAGACTCTCCGATGGATCGGTTGATTTGTGGAGACGTAGGTTTTGGCAAAACAGAAGTGGCCATAAGGGCTGCATTTAAAACATGCCTTGACGGCAAACAAGCCGCTGTGCTGGTTCCTACCACTATTCTTGCCTATCAGCATTATAAAACTTTTAGTGAAAGACTGAGGGATTTTCCGGTAACGGTTGATTATATCAATCGATTTAAATCGTCGAAAGAAAAAAAAGAAACTTTTCAAAAACTCGCTGAAGGAAAAATTGATATTATCATCGGCACTCATTCTTTGCTGGGCAAAGAAGTGAAATTTAAAGACCTCGGATTAATGGTTATTGATGAGGAACAAAAGTTTGGCGTATCCGCAAAAGAGAAATTAAAACAACTGAGAACTACAGTTGATTCTCTTACACTAACAGCTACCCCTATCCCAAGAACTTTACAATTTAGCTTGATGGGTGCAAGAGACCTGAGCATCATAAATACGGCTCCGCCGAACAGACAGCCAATACAAACTGAGGTTCATGTATTTAACCAGGATTTCATTCGCGACGCAATTTATTATGAAGTAGAAAGAGGTGGCCAGGTTTTCTTTATACACAACAGGGTGAATGGTTTGCTGGAAATGAAAAACCTGATTCAGGGTTTATGCCCGGACCTAAGTATTGCCTATGCTCATGGTCAATTAGAAGGAGATAAACTCGAAGAAACTATTTTAGATTTTATTGATCATAAATATGATGTGCTCATTTGCACCAACATCGTGGAAAGCGGTGTGGATATTCCGAATGTAAATACCATTCTCATCAACAATGCGCATCATTTTGGATTGAGTGATCTTCATCAACTTCGTGGAAGAGTGGGCAGAAGTAACAAAAAAGCATTCTGTTATTTATTGGCTCCGCCGATGAGCACTTTAACCGCCGACAGCAGAAAAAGATTGACAACTTTAGAACAGTATAGCGACCTCGGAAGTGGCTTCCAGATTGCAATGCGTGACCTCGACATTCGTGGTGCAGGAAATATGTTGGGCGGCGAGCAAAGTGGCTTCATTGCAGAGATTGGTTTCGAGATGTATCA
>JBDSHT010000248.1:0-7334 GCA_039918315.1 Ginsengibacter sp.
GATCCACTGGATCCTGTTTTTAAATCCCATGGATTTTTAGTTTGCCCACCATACCAATAATCTCCCATAGCCAGTGCACCCAAAGTTAACTTCGCAACCAGTACAGCTCCTGCGGCTTTTAATTTCGTGTAAACATAACTGTTATTATCAATTGTTTGCTCCTTGTATGGTGCTGCGCCCCAGGTTGTTTTTGCCCCTTTCACAGCAAAGAGATCTTTCAATCCATAGGGAATGCCGTGCAAAATTCCCCGATAATTTCCCGCAGCAATTTCTTTATCTGCTTTAGCAGCCTCCTCTATTGCGATGTCTTCAGTTAATGAAACTATGCACTGAAGTGTGTCGCCATATTTTTTTAAACGACCAATAAAAAACCTCGTAAGTTCCACCGAAGTAATTTTTTTATTGCGGATCAAAGAAGCTAATTGAGGAAGTGAATAAAATGCAAGGTCATTTCTATTAGCTGGTAAAACGGCTTCTTTTGGAAGAATAAAATTTACCGGATTCTGCTTCGTATTGAATTTCATGTAGGGTAGCGCGGGATTAAAAGCCAACGGAAGCGGAACCGAATTTTCTAAAGAAAACCGATGCATGTCTTCATAATCTTTTGAGTTGGATTGAACTCCCTTCAACATCATCTTTTCTTTTGCTTCAGAAAAATTAAGGTTTAGTATTTTTTCTGCTGACTGAATGTCCTTGATTGTTATCGTATCCTGGGCGAATAAAGTAGCGCATTGGAACAGGAAAATGAGGGAGATTACTATTTTCATAAATGGTCGTTTTATATTAAATGTAAAGATATTTTTTAGTTACTCTCGAGGTAATTTTTTAGAGTAATCCGGGGATTTTTATTGCGAAATGAATTTGAAAGCAGTATAATAATTTTTCAATTTTAAAAAATTATTGATGAAATCTTTAACAACATATCATGGGCGAAATAGCTATAAACACTACGCTTTAAAGCATTCGTATAAAAAGTAGCTTCTGATATTTTTATTATTTATTTGAAAAAAATTTTGCTGTTTCAATTTTCCAATACATCTTTGCGCCAGTTCTTTGTGATTCACTTATCAAGAAAGGCAGAGGGTAATGGCCCAATGACGCCTTAGCAACCTAAAATGGTTTTTAAACATTAAAAGGTGCTAACTCCATCCTGACGAATGGTCGGGAGAGATAAGACAGATTCAAGATTTAATTGAAATTATTTGGCTCCGTGCCGATAAAATATATTAACTCACCTGATTCTGTCAGGTGAGTTTTTTTATGCCCCGTTTGTGGGTATGAGAAACTTTCCTGGCAAATTGGATTCTATCTGCGGCTCTTTTTTGATAATTGTTTTATGAAGGATTTAAACAATCATTCTAAAAAAATAAAATCAGAAAATGAGCAACGCAACACAATTACTTCACAGCATTCCTTCAGATCCATTGACCGGTGCTATTTCGGTTCCTATCTACCAGACTTCCACTTTTGTGCAGGATGCACCGGGAGAGAATAAAGGTTATGACTATGCACGTTCCGGCAATCCAACTCGAACTGTGTTAGAAACTTTAGTAGCCAAATTGGAGAACGGAAGTACCGGTGTTGCTTTTGGAAGCGGGCTCGCTGCTATCGATGCGGTTATAAAATTATTATCAGCAGGCGATGAGATTCTTGCCGTTGATGATATTTATGGCGGAGCATTTCGCCTCTTTACCCACATCTATGAAAAATTTGGTATCAAAGTAAATTATGTAGATACATCAAGAATTGAAAATGTTGTAGATGGCATTACGCCAAAAACAAAATTGATCTGGTTAGAAACTCCTACTAATCCAACACTTAAAATTTCGGACATAGCTTCCATTGCTGAAGTGGCAAAAGCCAATGGCTGCCTGTTTTGTGTGGATAATACTTTTGCATCTCCTGTGTTGCAACAACCTTTAAATCTTGGTGCGGATATCGTGGTGCACAGTGCGACAAAATATCTCGGCGGCCATAGTGATTTGATTGCAGGTATTGTGGTTACCAAAGATGAAGAATTGGGTGCTAAAATAAAATTCATTCAAAATGCAAGCGGTGCGATATTGGCTCCGTTCGATTGCTGGCTTGTGATTCGCGGACTGGAAACTTTGCATTTAAGATTAAAACAACATTGTGCAAATGCACAGGCGATAGCTGAATTTTTGCAAGAACAACCAGAAGTAAAAAATGTTTATTACCCGGGACTTCCTACTCATTTCAATCATGAAATTGCGAAAAAACAATCAACTGGATTTGGAGGTGTTGTTGCTTTTTCTTTACAGGAAGATACCATTGAAGCGGCGAAAACTTTTGTGACCAGCACACGCTATTTTAAATTGGCAGAAAGCCTCGGTGGTGTAAAAAGTTTGCTTTGCCATCCTGCAACTATGACGCATAAATCGACTCCTATTCCAACACGCCAGGCGGCTGGAGTAAGTGATGGCCTCATTAGATTATCGGTAGGTATTGAAGAAGTAAAAGACCTGATCGAAGATTTAAGAGAAGCTTTTCAAAAAGTAAATGCAGTGCATAGCAAGTCTGCAAAAGCTGAATTAGTTTAATTGGTTTATAAAAATCTGAAAATGGAACATCATAAAAAATTAGTGTTAGGTATTTTCGGTTTCGGTGTCGTGGGCGAAGGACTTTATAAAGTGCTCAAACAAACACCCTCACTGAATGCCGTTATAAAAAAAGTCTGTATAAAGAACATCAGCAAACCAAGAAATGCGCCGACAGAATTATTTACGGATGACAAGAATATTTTATTAAATGATCCTGAGATCAACGTCATCGTGGAATTGATAGATGATGCAGATGCGGCTTACTACATTGTAAAAATAGCATTTGCAAATGGCAAGTCGATCGTGAGCGCGAATAAAAAAATGATTGCAACTCACTTAACAGAATTGTTAGAATTGCAACAACAAACGGGTGTTTCATTTCTTTATGAAGCTGCGTGCTGCGCTTCCATTCCGGTGATAAGAAACCTGGAGGAATATTATGATAATGATCTTTTACATTCGATAAGTGCGGTTGTAAATGGGTCAACGAATTTTATTCTTACTAGAATGTTTGAAGATAAATTATCATTCAAAGATGCGTTGATGCTGGCTCAGCAACTCGGTTTTGCGGAAAGCAATCCTTCACTGGATGTAGATGGTTTTGATGCTTTGAATAAATGGACTTTTCTTCTAACTCATGCTTACGGAATCATTCCAAAAAAAGATGAAATAGTTTTCACCGGCATTCAACATATTAATAGCGAAGACGCTGCCATGGCTGATAAGAAAGATTGTGTGATCAAACTTTCGGCACAAGCCAAGAAATTGCAAAATGGAAAAGTGGCAGCCTATGTGTTACCTCAGTTTGTAAAAAAAGATGATCTGCTTGCATTCATCAAAAACGAATACAATGGTGTGGTGATAGAAAGTTCCTTCGCGGATAAGCAATTTTTTTATGGAAAAGGTGCCGGTAGTTTTCCTACTGCTTCGGCTGTGTTAAGTGATATATCCGCCCTTCGTTACGATTATAAATATGAATACAAAAAATTGTATCATCATGATGGTAACGAACTGACCAATGATTTTTATGTGAAGGTGTATGTAGGATTTACAGATTGGGAATTTGTAAACAAGGATGATTTTGAAAGCATAGAAGAATGGCATTCAAACGACCAAATCAATTACCTGATTGGTGTCATACATTTTGATAAATTACGTAAAAGTAATTGGTGGAAACAAAACGGTGTTTCGTTAATTCTCACTGCAGATCCATTGATTGAATCGCTTGACGTAGTGAAATTAAAAAAGAGAAGCCTTGAACTGGCGGGCTTTTCAGGAAGTTATAGTTTGTCGTAATTATTGAAATTCAAATTAATTTTAGCCACTTTCAACGGTGGCTTTTTTATTGTCCCATTTGTTTTGAGATATAGTTAACTGTCTTTTTTTAAAAAAAGATCCCGAATAATGCTGAGTTGATTTTCAGAAAGTTTTGAAGTCTTTTTTATCACTTTTATAAAGTGCTCTACTTCTTCAGGCTTTGCAGGGCAACCCACATTTTCACCGGGTTGTCCATTAGAGTCAATTAATCTTGAATCCGCAAGCTGGGTACCTTTTTTATCTAAAATAAACCAAAAAGGAATCCCGGAATTGTCTCCATGATATTTGGTTCTTATGGCATCGGCACCCGGATTTTCAAGATTTTTTTTATCCTTACTTTCATCAACTGTCAGGTGCGTGATCACATAATTGTCGTCGAAAAACGACTTGACTGAGGGATTGTTCATGGAAGCATCCATCTTATGGCACCATCCACACCATGATGCGTGAAACATGATGAACACATTCTTTTTTGTTTTGGCAGCTTCGGCTTTTGCTTCACTTATTATTTGATCTGCAGGTGCTGGCGTGTCCTGCGCTTGAATAGTGGTTACAGTCAGAAGTGAAAGAAAAATAGCCGATATTAATTTATTTAGTCTCATGGATTTAATTTATTTCAGAAAATAAAAGTAGTTTTTTTAAGAATAGTAAACTGGCAAAAATTGAAATTTTTTGAATAAAATAAAATTATTTTTTGATTGAAAAAAAGTGTTCCCTTCAATACCAGTGGTAAAGAAGCTTATTAATTAAGCTTGTGAGAATTTAAGAAGAAATCTAATTTGCCTTGAGGGTCATGGTGGATTTTCCAGGCATATTAAACCAAACGATTAATTCGTCACCAATCTTTTTCATGGAAGGAGCTTGCCCATTTACTAATACATTATTAGCCTTTATTACAAGTGATAGTCCTTTTATTTCCTCTTCATTATTGTTCGTAATGTTCACCTCACCATTAGGTAAATATTCGAATGAAATTTTTTTCAAAAGGACATTGTAATCCAATATATTTTTTACTGTGTTTATATACAATTCGCCCTTATCTCTTTTTTCAGCCATTAATCCCAATATTTTATCAAAATATGGATTAACTACTAACTTCCCGTTAACCTCACTAATCACGCTATTTGCACTAATATCTCTTACAAAATATCCATGGCTAATAAAAATTCCACGGTTACTAATAAGGTTTTCTAATTTGAGATCTTCAAGCTTTAGGCTACCTGAATGAAACCTTTCATTCCCATCTGTAAAAATGGTAGCCCAGGAATAAAATTGTTGAATCCTGGTGGGGTTTTGCCAGAAAAATGGAGTTGGCAATGCATTATCTAAATTTGATTTTAAATTATTTATTTCAACATAATAATGGCATCTCTTTTTAAGCAAAAGAAATGCATTGAATATATTTAATCTCTTTAAATCGCGGGTAGCCACATATCGCCGCCATAAATCTACATACGCATCATAAAAATTAAAGTTTCTCAATACCTCTTTAATTGAAACCCTGGCGTTATAATTAAAAATCTCAATAGCAGGGCTCCAAAAATATTTCACACCATATTCCTTCCATAAATCAGCCGTATAATATTGTGAGGTATCATTAAAACCATCGGCAACAAATGATTCCCGGTTTCCTCCTTCGTAAAATCCATGATCAATCCATGATTTGGTATTAAATCTATTCTTCATGAAATCCATTGATTTTTGCAAGATCTCCCGGGTTGAATTTGAATTTTCCGGAGTGTGTAAACAAATTTCATAATTGCCGGTTTGGTAAAGTTGATCTAAAAAATCGAGCAATAGCGTGTCATTAGTTTTGCCAAAAATACTTTCGCCCAAGGTGTCTTCTGCACCATAATAAAAAATGCTTTTTGTAGTTGGTATTTTATGGCCTACGAAACCACCAGTTGCATCTTTAGCTTTGGTAATATCTTCCGAGCCAAAGTAAACTGCTCTTTGTTTTTTAATATTTCCTCCATCGGCATGTTCTGTATATACATATCCAGCTTCATACCCATCAGGAACTGACATTAGTCTTGGTATGGCTGGTGGCATTTCTCCTATGTTTATTGAGAATGAATTATTTAATTCTGTTTCTTTCAGATGATTGGCTTTAGATTGGTCTACCCATCTTTGTCCATCTACTTCTCCTGCTAAAACATGAATGCGCGGATGATCCAAATAATAATCAAGATTTACAAAAAGTAAATTATCTTTTGTTTTTAGTTGTAAAGAAGAAACAGATGGAGTATGATAAATTAAAACAGTGTTTTCATTTTTACCGAAGCGAGCACCTTCATTCTGTAACCAATATTCGTCCTCAAAATTATTAGCGTCAACTTTTCTATTTTTTAAATATACTTCTGATAGTGAAACATTTAATTTAAAAACCAAAGATTGCCGGGTTACAAGAGTGTTGCGCGAGTACGAAGTATTTACTTTAAAATCTAGTTTGTGAGAATTAACATGAGCAGTAATTAATAAATTTACTGTTGATTTGTTTCCGCCCTGCCCTTCTATATTAATAGAACTATCATTTATTTTATTTACTACTATATTGTTAAGTCCCCACTGTTCTCCCTCTCCTTCTATTTCAGCAAAATAAGTTAAGCGAGAAATAAGAACCTTGCCTGTATTTGATTTTAATGTAACCTGCCCACTAGAATCTACCAGTAATAAATAATCTTTGGTGCTTTGCTGCAAACTGTTTTGGGAGATATCAGAAGCCAATAGCAATTTTGGGGGAATGCCTGGCAAAAAAGAAATTGGTGTGCTGGCAGAACGGTATCCGATCCATAAAAACAGAATAAGTGAAAAGAGACAGGTTAAAAATAAATAAAAGAGGATTTTAATTTTTCTCTTTAAGATTTTTTGCATAGAATGGAAATGTAGAAACAGTTAGAAATTTATATTTACTTTTTATATCACTAAAGATATAAGAAAATAATAAATGAAAGGATAAGAAAATGATATTTGATGAACCTTTTCAATGGGTTTAATATCAAATTATATTATAGGCTGGTAACGCATTTGCACACCTATTTTTAAACAGGATCGGTTGCTTATAAACATATCTACGCAATAAGTTGTAAAGCTTCTTTTTTAAATTCTGTATTTATAATTAATTAATTTAGTTTCTCATAAAATGGCTTTCTGATAATAGATCTATTAAACGTGAATAACCTGATTCTCTGAAATTTATTTTATAAAAGGATTTTTGTGTTCCTAAATCCTAATTTTGGTCAATTATGACATCCTCTTATTTTACCTATACCAAACCCAAAGTAATTCAGGCATTGCGTTTTCATTTTATCAGCCGAAGGGAAATTAAAATTATGATCATTTTGGTAAATGTCTTTGCAATTTTATCAGCGGTACTGTATTATTTCGGGAAGGTTTCGCCGGTTTCTTTTTTGTTAAGTTCCGGCTTGTGGTTTATTTTGATGATTTCTTTTTGGT
>JBDSHT010000249.1:0-5076 GCA_039918315.1 Ginsengibacter sp.
ATTTTCTTGATAAGAAAGCTCCTGCTGTGTTTGCTGTTTCTTATGATCCTAATAACCCAACAGGTATTAAAGTGCCTTCGGCTAAATTTAATCAGTTAGGTTTTTATGCTCAGGATGTTTGGAGCCCGAACAGCAAATTTAAATTGACCTATGGTGTTCGAGTTGACAAGCCATCATACCCTTACAAACCAGACAGGAACCAGGCTTTGGAAGCAGTAACTTTCCAGAACGGTGAAAAATTTGACGTAAGCCAGTTCCCGGAATCTAAAATATTAATTTCTCCAAGGGTTGGATTTAACTATGATCCCGAAGGAGATAAATCAATAATTATAAGAGGTGGAACCGGTATATTCACGGGTCGTATTCCATTCATCTGGTTGGTAAACCAGGTAGGAGACAATGGTGTCGTGAGAGCGCAATATCAGGCTTCCAATACTGACTTGGCGAGCATAGTATATAACCCAGACCGTCTCACTTACATTCCAAAAAATCCTCCGACAGCCGGGACTACTATCCCTAGCGGATCTAGTTACAGTGCAACTGTAAGGGATTTTAAAATGCCACAAGTTTGGAGAACTAATATAGCTTTTGATAAAAGAGTAGCTCCGGGAACTGTGGTAACATTGGAAGGTATTTTTACAAAAATGGTCAACAACGTTTTCTACCGCAACGCGAATTTGGGTGTACAAACCGGCACGCTTGGCGGAGCAGACAACAGGCCAATTTATAACTCAAGATTGAACAGCAATATCAATTATATGGCTGTGTTGGATAACACCAATAAAGGTGGAAGTGTAGCCTTAACCGCAATGGTGCAAAAATCATTTTCAAAAGGATGGGAAGCCAGTTTAGCCTACACATACACTGCAGCATTTGATGTAGCAATTGGTTCAAGCGACCAGGCATCCAGCGGATGGACTACCAACAATACCGGAGGAAATCCAAATGCACCTGAATTGGGTTATTCAAACTATGGTGTTCCTCACAGGGTAGTCGGTTTCTTGTCATACAAATTTCAGTACCTAAATAAAACAATGGCAACTACATTTGGTCTTTACTATTCAGGAAGTACCCAGGATCGTTTCAGTTATCGTTATGGTGGAGATATCAACGGAGATGGTAATTCAAACGACATCATTTATGTTCCAAAAAATGCATCAGAAATTAAATTCGTTGAGGGCTTTAAGTCTGGTGGAGTTACCTACACAGCGCAGCAACAAAGTGACGCATTCTTTAAATATGTTGACAACGATAAATACTTAAACAGGTATAAAGGACAAATCATGTCTCGTTACGGTGCCACTCTACCATGGGTTAATTATGTAGATCTAAGGATTTTGCAGGATTTCTCTGTGAAAATGGGAAGTAAAAAACACACCATGCAGGTAAGTGCGGACATAACCAATCTGTTGAATTTAATTAGTAACAATTGGGGCTATCGCTATTCGTACAACTTTGGTTCATTCCAGGATCAGGCATTGTTAGGTCTTCCTTCTTCCAGTAATAATACAGGAGCAGAATCATTTAATAAAGCCAATCCAAAATATACTTTTAATCCGGCAGGACCAGCAAAAGTTTACCAACCTAGCTATTCAACAGGAAGTACCTGGGGAATACAATTGGGCTTGAGGTATATTTTTCAATAAGCAATAATTTCTTTTAATAAAAAATGCGCTCTGAATTGTAAGAGCGCATTTTTTTTTGATTAAAAATTTGTAACCAACACTTCTATCTTTAATTTTCATAAATTTAAAAGACCTTTATAAATTCTAAAAATGACTAACAGGTATGGATAAACGTCTTCTGCGTGAGCAGGAAAAATTTGAGGGGGTCTTTCAGAATGCGTCGCTCGGAATATTAGTGATCAATACAAAAGGTGAAATTATTTTAATCAATAATTTCCTACTAACTCAATTTGGATATACCGATTCTGAGGAACTCGTTGGAAAAAAAATGGAAATACTAATTCCCTCTCGTTATCATCAAAAGCATGTTGGCGACCGGGACCATTTTATAGCAAATCCTGAAACAAGGCCAATGGGAATGGGAAGAGATTTGTTTGGAGTAAAAGCGGACGGAACGGAAATACCACTGGAAATAAGCCTTAGCAGCTACACGAACGATGAAGAAACTTTCTCTATAGCTTTTATAAGTGATATATCAGCAAGGATAGAATCGCAAAACAAATTGCGCGAACAAAGACTGGCGCTCGCTGCATTGAATCAAAAGATGGAAGCACTTAATGAAGAGTTAGAAAAAAAAGTGACAGAACGGACATTCAAACTCCAGGAGACAATGCAAAAACTGAAAGATTCTAAAGATGATCTCGCAAAAGCTTTGAGTAAAGAAAAAGATTTGGGTGATTTAAAAAGTTCTTTTGTATCAATGGCGTCGCATGAATTCAGAACTCCATTAAGTACCATTCTTTCTTCTGCATCTTTGCTAGCCAAATACAAACTAACAGAGGAACAGCCCAACAGGGATAAGCACGTGTTAAGAATAAAGTCATCTGTAATCAATCTCAATAATATTTTAAATGAATTTTTATCTCTCGGCAAAATTGAAGATGGAAAAATCAAAGCTCATTTAGCAACTTTTGATATTAAAGATTTAATACTACAGCAATGCCATGAAATGAGCGACATTTTAAAACCCGGGCAAACTATAGATTACGAACACGATGGGCCGGCAATGGTAACTCTGGATGATAATCTTTTCAAGAATATCCTGATCAACTTAATTTCTAATGCCTCAAAATTCTCGGATGAAAATCAAAAAATCTATATCAGCGTAAAAGTGGATGAAAAGACATTTCAATTTAAAATACGTGATGAAGGAATGGGAATTTCTCATAAGGACCAGGAGCATTTATTTGAAATATTTTTCAGGGCTAATAATGCAACCAATATACCCGGAACCGGGCTGGGACTGCATATTGTGGCCAAATATGTAGAAATGCTGAATGGCAAAATGGAGCTAAAAAGCGAACTTGAAAAAGGTACCGAAATAAAACTAATCTTTGCACAATGACGAAAATCTTATTAGTTGAAGACAATACTGACATAAGGGAAAACACATGCGAAATTCTCGAACTAGCCAATTACCAGGTAACCGCTGCAACCAATGGAAAAGACGGTTATGAAAAGGCTTTGAAGGATACGCCGGATATTATTCTATGCGATATAATGATGCCGGTATTGGATGGATATGGGTTTCTTCACCTTGTAAGCAAAAATCCTGATTTGAAAAGTATTCCTTTTATTTTTTTAACTGCGAAAACCGAGCGCAATGATTTTAGAAAAGGAATGGAAATGGGTGCAGACGATTATGTTACAAAACCATTTACTGACATTGAATTATTAAATGCGGTGGAAAGCCGCCTGCAAAAAATAAATTTTCAAAAAGAAAATGCTGCGGCTTCTCAAAAAATAAATAATTTTTTTGATGAAATTAAAAACGAAGATGCACTTGAAAATTTAACCCATTCCACACATGTCAATCATTACAAAAAGAAACAACGCATTTACTCAGAAGGCAATCATCCACGGAGTTTGTTTTATTTAAATTCAGGCAAAATCCGGACCTACAAGACCAATGAAAATGGCAAAGAACTTACCATCAGTTTGTACAATGCCGGAGATTTTTTTGGATATAATTCCCTTCTTGAAGATTCACCTTATAAAGAAAATGCTGAGACAATGGAAGAGTCTGAAATTAGTATAATCGGACGTGAAGATTTTGAAATATTAATTAACAACAACAAAAAAGTTGCACAAAAATTTATAAAACTACTTGCGCAAAACGCGACAGAAAAAGAAGAGCAGTTGATCAACCTCGCTTACAATTCTTTGCGCAAAAGAGTAGCGGATGCGCTCATTACTTTATTGAAAAAATATAAAAAAGAAGAGCACGATAATTTTGTGATACACATATCCCGCGAAGATCTGGCGCACATTGCAGGCACCACCACCGAATCACTCATACGAACCATCAGTGATTTTAAAAATGAAAAACTTATTGAAGCTGAAGCGGGATCTGTGAAAATATTAGATGAGAAACGCCTGTTTGAAATGGTGAATTAAGATTACACACTTCCCAACATTCGTTTATTGAAGTCCAGAGATGTTTGGAGAAAATTTTTCTCGAATTCAACAATTTCATTGCGAAGTTTTTCGTGCTGTTGAATCATTTTTTGAGACAGGAAATCCTCAGCGGAACTCTCGAATAATTCCCCCGAAAACTGCCCTATCAGTTTAATTAATCCACTGTTCTGTTCATCATTCGAAATAAATTCGTTTTGAAAAAACTCTGCAACTGTGAGTAACTCTCCATCTTCATTTCCATCTACAATTTCACTAAGACGGTATTTTAATAATGCGTTTTCCTGTCTGATAAATTCAAGGCTTCGTTTCCACGATTCATTCTCCATTTCAAACTGGTGACGCTTTGAAGTTTTTATTAAATTTTTATTTTCCACTTTATTCTTTACACATTTATAACAAAGTCAGCCTATTCAAAAATTGAAAGTTGTTCAAAATTGCTTTAAATAAAACAGGGAGAGTATGATGCACCACAGTTTGTGAAATGATTGAAATCATACCCTTATAAAAAACTCATGGAGTGTAGCGAATCAAAAGAAAAAATAAATGAGTATCGGCTAATTAATTTCCATCAGAGAATCGGAACTTGTTTCCTTTTCCGGTGTTCTTATTATGCCAATAGTGATCCATATAAGCCCGGCAGCCATCAATACAGCACAGTAAAATAAAATAATGTTTGCAGAGCGTATGGGTTCTACACTCATTGCTTCCAGGCCTTGCAGCATCAACATGATTTCCTGCAGAATAAATCCAGCTACAAAAACTACAGCACCGATGCCGCTTACTCGTCCCTTAAAACGATGAATAAATTCATTAACATATCCCAAAATGAAAAGGCTGATAATGCCAACAAACGAAAGATGCAAATAGCCTATCACCACCGGTCTGAAGCCAAACGCAAAATGGCTGAGGAAGGGCATCGTGGACAACATCTGTAATATAATTTTTAAGATAAATGCCGTCGAAGCTAACATCC
>JBDSHT010000250.1:0-3150 GCA_039918315.1 Ginsengibacter sp.
TTTGATTGTCTGGCGCTCTTTCACCAGGCACGAGTGGTTGTACATCTCCTAAACCTTCCACTTCGTTACCAAGGTTTACATCAATCAAATCTTCCATCAGCGGCACGGGTGCGGCACGCATAGGCCATGTATAAAAAATAGCAAGGAGGAGAAATAACCCGCAGATAATGCTGGTGTACATCAATGCCTTTTTATTTTTTTCGGCTTCAAAAGAATGTTGCAGTGCATCCAATTCCAAAGTGTTTAATTTTTAATGTGCAAATTTAATTAAATGAAAAAGTAATAGGTACATGCAAATGTTAAAAGTCCGCGTCACTATTGCAATCTACTGCCAAAAATCAGGCTTCCTATCCGAACCATATTGCTTCCTTCCTCAATTGCAATTTTGTAATCCGAACTCATGCCCATTGAAAGAAACGAGTTATCGGTTCTATCTTTTTCAAAATAATTTTTAAAAAGAGTAGAAAGTCTTTTAAACTCTGTCTTCACTTTTTCATTGTCATCCGATAATGAGCCCATGCCCATCAGACCCGCCAGTTTAATGTTTTTATAAATCTTTTCATTATTTAAAAAGAATTTTTCTAATTCATCTTCCGTAAAACCAAACTTGGTTTCCTCTTCTGCAATGTGCACCTGGAGTAAACAATTAATTACTCTATTATTTTTCGCAGCTTCCTTATCTATTTCTTTCAATAATTTTTCACTGTCCACACTCTGTATCAAATGGACAAAGGGTGCGATATATTTTACTTTATTTCTTTGCAAATGCCCGATAAAATGCCAGTGAATATCCTTTGGTAACAGGCTTTCTTTCTCAACTAATTCCTGTACATAATTCTCGCCGAAATCCCTTTGGCCAAAGGCATACAAGTCCATTATTTTTTTCGTGGATTGTAGCTTCGACACAGCCACGAGAGCTACATTTTTTGAGCTAAGTTCTTTTCGTATTACTGCGTAACTATCATTGGTAGTCATTATTTAATTTCACTTTTTAGGATAACTCATCTCAATATGGATCTGCTAATAACTATTCTTTGCATCTCACTGGTTCCTTCGTATATCTGCGTTATTTTAGCATCGCGCATCATTCGTTCTACATGGTATTCTTTTACGTAGCCGTAGCCTCCGTGTATTTGCACCGCCTCTGTTGTAGTCCACATGGCCGTTTCGCTGGCAAATACTTTTGCCATGGCCGCACTTTCTGTATAATCCTCCTTGTTGTCTTTTTGCCAGGCCGCACGCAAACATAGAAGTCTCGCCGCATCAATGCGGGTAGCCATGTCTGCTAATTTAAATTGAATGATCTGGTGATTTTTTATTTCGGTTCCAAAAGCTTTCCTCTCTTTTGAATAAGCAATCGATCTTTCCATAGCTCCCGATGCTAAACCTAATGCCTGGGATGCAATTCCTATACGCCCTCCAGAAAGTGTCATCATGGCGAATTTAAAACCAAATCCGTCTGCTCCAATCATGTTTTCTTTAGGCACTTTTACATCGGTGAAAGAAACACTGTGCGTATCGCTTCCCCTGATTCCTAATTTATTTTCTTTGGCACCCACTTTTACTCCGACCCAGTTTTTCTCAACAATAAAAACATTAATACCATGGCTCTTTTTCTCAGGATGGGTTTGTGCCATCACCAAATATACTGATGCGGAGTTACCATTGGTGATCCAGTTTTTAACTCCATTAATTACATAATGGTCATCTTTTTTCTCTGCGGTAGTTCTCTGTGAAGTGGCATCGCTACCAGCCTCTGGCTCGCTTAATAAAAATGCTCCAATATATAATTCTCCATCTTTTTTCCCCCGCGCAAGAGGAGTAAGGTATTTTTCTTTTTGTTCTTCGGTTCCAAAGGCTTCAATACCGTAACAAACCAAACTATTGTTTACACTCATGCTAACGCTCACACTCGCATCTACTTTACTAATTTCCTCCATAGCTAAAACATAGCTCACCGCATCTAATCCGGCGCCCCCATATTTAGGGTCAATCATCATCCCCATAAAACCAAGGTCTGCTAATTTAGAAACCTGTTCGTGCGGAAATTTCTGCTGCTCATCTCTTTCTATTACGCCCGGCAAACATTCATTGATGGCAAAATCACGCGCTGCCTGCCGTATCATTAATTGTTCCTCGGTTAACTGAAAATCCATAATCTTAGTTTTTCATACAAAAATAAGTTAATTAGCCCTCATGCCACAAAGGGCAATGGTACTTTATTACATTACCTTAACTTCGCAACCAAAATTTTTAAAGCTAATATGCAAGCTGAAGTAAATAAAAAGCAAATAGAAGAAATTAAGAAGCGGAGGACGTTTGCAATTATCTCTCACCCCGATGCAGGAAAAACAACACTGACAGAAAAGCTTTTACTTTTTGGCGGAGCCATACAAACCGCAGGTGCTGTAAAAAGTAATAAAATAAAAAAGCATGCTACTTCGGATTTTATGGAAATAGAAAGACAGCGCGGCATTTCGGTTGCTACGTCCGTTCTTAGTTTCGAGTATCATGATATGTTGATTAATCTTTTAGATACACCAGGGCACAAAGATTTTGCTGAAGATACCTTTCGTACGCTAACGGCAGTCGATAGTGTGGTGCTGGTGGTGGATTGTGTAAAAGGAGTGGAAGAACAAACAAGAAGATTAATGGAAGTATGCCGTATGAGAGATACTCCCGTGATCGTTTTTGTAAATAAATTAGACAGGGATGGAAAAAATCCTTTTGATCTTTTGGATGAAATAGAATCTGAATTGAAGATTCAATTACATCCTCTTAGCTGGCCCATTGGGATGGGAAAAGATTTTAAAGGCGTCTATAATTTATTTGATAAGAATTTACTTTTATTTAATGCTAATCAGAAAACAACTGAAGAGGACATTCCGATAGAAAGCCTTGATGATGAAATTGTGGAAAAAAAATTGGGTGCAAAAGATGCTGCGCAATTAAGGGAGGATACAGAATTGATTGAAGGTGTTTATGGAGAATTTAACCGGGAAGAATATTTGAGTGGAAAAATTGCTCCTGTATTTTTTGGAAGTGCTGTAAATAATTTTGGGGTAAAAGAATTACTGGAAACCTTCCTTACAATTTCGCCATTGCCGCAGCCAAGAGAGGTTACCACGCGCACTGTAAAACCTACCGAAG
>JBDSHT010000251.1:0-12392 GCA_039918315.1 Ginsengibacter sp.
CTACCAAAAAAAATACAGCTATTGTAATTGATAAAGATGCTTTCACTTTAAGCGAACCACCAACGGGGCTCAAACACTGGGTCAGACAAAAGAAAAGACATTACACCACCAGTAAATTTTATAAAGGCATTCATAAGTTTTTGTTGGCGTTGTACGCATTCTCTTTATTTATATTTTACCCCTTATTTATTGTGACACTTTTCTTTTTTGATTGGAGAATTGTTGTTTCAGTTTTCGGATTACGATTCATAATTCAGGCTGTTGTGATTTTTAAAACAACGCGTAAGCTCAATGAAAAAGACCTCTTCCCCTGGTTTTTAATAATGGATGCCGGTATGTTTTTTTATTACCTCTTTTTTGCCCCGGCGCTTTATAAGAAACCTAATACTAAATGGAAATAATTTAATGAATACTCTCACAAAATATTTTACTGAATTCTCGCAAACGCAGCTCAATCAATTCGCTTCTTTAAAACCTTTGTACGAAGAGTGGAACCAAAAAATCAATGTGATCTCGCGAAAAGATTTGGATCATTTTTATGAACATCATGTATTGCACTCATTAGCGATCGCAACTCAATTTGATTTTCCGGATAATTTTGAAATCATAGATCTCGGTACAGGCGGGGGGTTCCCGGGAATCCCGTTGGCTATTTTTTTTCCTGAAGTACAATTTCATCTGGTAGATAGCATCAATAAAAAACTAAAGGTAGCACAAGCTATCGCTGACGAAATCGGATTAAAAAATATAACCTTTCAACATACGCGGGCAGAAGATATACACGACAGAAAATTTGATATAGTGCTATCACGTGCGGTCGCTCCACTCAAAGATCTTTGGTATTGGAGTAAACCATTGTTGAATAAAAAGCCAATTAATCAGCCCAAAAAAATCCACGGACTTATTTGCCTGAAAGGCGGAGACCTGGCGAAAGAGATTTCTGAAAGTCAATGCCGGCCCAGAGTCTGGGAAATAGAAAAAATATTTGAAGAGGAATTTTTTAAAGAAAAATATATTCTAAAAGCAGAATAAAAAAAGTTGCAAAGTAGATTTATTTTATAATCCATTTTGCAACCCTTCTAAAAATTTTCCATTTATTGATAAACCGATTTTACTGTAGCAAATTATTGCGTTGATCAACATCTGCCATTCTTTTTGATGGATCTATTTCTACAGAAACAAGATTCTTTAAATTATTTTTAAACGAAACGGTGTATGTCGGATTTGTCCAATTCCATTCCTCATCAACAATTCTTTTTTCATTATTTTCGGCAGGCTTATTACCCAACATCAGGCTCAGGGGAATGTAGTGATTCTCTGAAGTGCCATCTTTAAAAGTCAGCTTAAGATCAATAGGCATAGGCATTTGACCGATACGGTGTAATCTAACTTTTGACATTCCACCTTCTTCCCAAAGGCTATCAATTCCATAGTCAATCGTTTTGGTTGTATTCACCCAATATTCCTGGAACCAGTCTAATTGAATATTACTAACCTTCTCTGCCACTCTCACAAAATCAAATGGATTAGGATGTTTGAATCTCCACAGACGATAGTATTCCAATAATATTTTGTCACGCACACTGGCTCCAACGATGTACCCCAACTGCTCTAAAAACATTTCTCCTTTCGAGTAAGCATTGATGCTATAGCCGTAATTGGTATTGTAATGATCAGAAAAAGTCGTTAATGGTTCATCTAATCCGGATCGTATTAAATTGTAATAGCTGTTGTAAGCACCTGCATGATGTAACGGAAGTTTAGGAGTTGCGGAAGGTTGATCTTTCAAACCATAATAAAAAGCAGAGACCTCAGCCGCAGCCCAACTTGTGAATCCTTCATCCATCCACGGATGCTTATTCTCATTGATTCCCATCATCATCTGGTACCAACTGTGCATCCATTCGTGGAAGACAGTTCCGAGACTTGACCCTTTTATCAATGTTGCCATTGGGTATTCCATTCCACCATCTCCCCCTTGAATAAATGAATATTGAGGATAAGGATATTTGCCATAATGCGCATTCATGAAAGGTAACACTGTGTATGCAGCGTCCAATACCGTAGCCCATTTATTATCTGTTTCTGTTGTTCCTTTTTTATATATCACGTGTATCAATACCCCACTTTGTTTTTTTGAAAAATGTTCATAATCTGGATCAGCAGCCCAAACGAAGTCGTGTACATTTTGACCCACAAAATGCCATGAACGATTTTTTGCTGAAATGTTTTTTAGCGGAGTCCCGGGTTTATCATATCCCCATCCAATTTCACTGGCATTCATCAATACTCCGGTGCCGCCTAATTTGTAATCCTTATCAATATTAATCGTCACATCATAATCGCCCCACACGCCATAGAACTCACGGGCTACGTATTGCGCAGGATGCCATCCTTCATAATCATACTCGCACAATTTGGGGTACCATTGGCTCATGCTATACCTCACTCCTTCTGCGTTATCGCGGCCACTACGGCGTACTTGCAGCGGTACCTGTGCTTCAAAAACCAGATCAAAAAATACTTTTGACCGGGGTAAAATAGGTTTTAATAAATTTACTTCCAGGATGGTTCCGTGAACTTTTCCCGGTTGTTCTACTCCGTTTATTTTAATTGATTTTACTAATTGATAACCGACTTCTTCGGGAGTCAATTTTAAAATCCGATCTTTCACACGTCCATCCCAATCAGGCTTTCCGTTCACTACCTGCTTTCCCAATTCACGGCTTCTTACATCCATTTCGCTCCCCGGTTGAAAAGCATTCCAGTACAAATGAAAATACACTTTGTCTAATTTGTCAGGCGAATTATTGGTGTACTCAAGTTTCTGAATTCCTGTTATCAAATTTGTGGAGACGTCCACATTTACCTTCATATTATACTTCACATGTTGTTGCCAACGATCGGGCTGAGCATGTACAAGAAAGATAAATAGCAAATTAAACAGAACTAAGAAACTGAGTTTTTTCTTCATGGTGATAAGTTATAAAATGTGGTTATTTTATTGTAAGCCGGTATTCGTAAACATCGTAAAAAATGTAGTTACAAAAAAAACAAAATGTAAGAGTGGGTGAAAAAATTTATATAAGAGGTAGAGAAAATGTATTTATTAATTCGGGTATCTAGAAATCTTCTTAAATCACTTTTTACCTTCCACAACAATTACTAATTCACCCTTCACGGTTTTGGAATTGAAATGATCAGATACTTCCTGGAGGGTTCCGCGTTTATTCTCTTCAAACATTTTGGTTAGTTCCCGGCTTACGCAGCATTGCCTTTCAGCCCCAAAATATTCTATAAGATCTTTCAAAGTTCTTGGGAGTCGCATGGGGCTTTCATAAAAGACCATCGTTCTGCTTTCATCAGCCATTCTTTTTAAAAAAGTTTGTCTTCCTTTTTTTAACGGGAGAAATCCTTCAAAGCAAAAACTATTCATTGGCAAACCACTGTTAACAAGAGCGGGTACAAATGCCGTTGCTCCGGGAAGGCATTCCACTTTTATATCATTTTGAATACATTCCCTCACTAACAAAAAAGCAGGGTCGCTCACTCCCGGTGTGCCGGCATCTGTTATCAATGCCATAATCTTCCCGGCTAATAATTGTTCAGTAAGATGCGCTACGATTTTATGCTCATTGTGTTGGTGGTAGGGTGTTGTAGGCTTTTCTATTCCATAATGACGGAGAAGCTTAGACGAAGTTCTGGTATCTTCCGCCAATATTAAATCTACCAATTTCAAAACTTCAA
Source organism: Ginsengibacter sp. (assembly GCA_039918315.1). Classification (GTDB taxonomy): domain Bacteria; phylum Bacteroidota; class Bacteroidia; order Chitinophagales; family Chitinophagaceae; genus Ginsengibacter. The sequence continues at coordinate 3,748 of JBDSHT010000251.1, forward strand.
TTGCTCTGAAAGTAATATCCGCGAGATTGCCAATTGGTGAAGGAACTATGTAAAGCATTTAACAGAAAATTTACCAGGAAGCCACTTAGATAATTACGATTTCAAAATCTTCCATTACCTGGTTGGCCAATAATTTTTGAGCCGCTTCTTCTGCAATAGACCTTGCATCATCTGCCGAGGAAGCCTCTATATTCAATTGTATGTGTTTACCAATTCTTACATCCTCAACACCACTGATACCAAGATTTGCAAGTCCGCCCATTACGGCTTTCCCCTGTGGATCTAACAATTCTTTTAGAGGCATTATTTTTATTTCAGCTACAAAATTCATCAGGCTTTTGTTTTTATGAAGGTTAATGAAAATAAAATATAAAATATAAAGGTAACCGGAACAGCAACCCATTGCAAAAATAATGCAGCAACAATTGCGATGACTAATAATATTATTTTAGGCAAATTATTTTTGAGTGTATAGTCTTCAAATTTTAATGACATAATGCGCAAATTGGAAACCATTAAAAAACTAAAAACGATTATGCAAGCATAAAGAAACCATTTGTTCATGATGAACAAATTAATTCCATCGATTGTATTGAAATGCAAGATCAGAGGGAACGAAGCCACCACAAGACCTATAGCAGGAACCGGTACCCCTCTAAAAGAATATTGCTGATCGTTAGACAAATTGAACTTGGCAAGACGATACGCAGCCGCACATGCAAGAATTAACGCAGGTGCCAGCCACAATAATGAAACATCCAGCCCGCCTTCCTCACGGGCGAAACTGAATTTTAATAATTGATAAATAATTACCGAAGGAGCCACCCCAAAACTCACCACATCACTTAGTGAATCCAATTGCTTTCCCATCTCACTCGTAGCTTTTAAAAGCCGTGCTACAAAGCCATCCAGGAAATCAATGACTGCCGCAATGATGATACAAATAGCAGCCCATCCCAACTTTTCCGGAATATTAAAACTGCTTTCAAATTGTTGATCTACATAAATAATTACGGTATTGGTCTGCAAAGCAAAGATGATGGCCATACCTCCAAAAAAGAGATTTAGCAGCGTGAAAATGTTGGGGATTTGTTTCATGTAGTATTTAAATGCGTCGTGTAAAATTCGCCAACAAAAAAGAAACGTTGAATAAGAAAACATTCCTTTTTTGCAGCAAAATATTTATTGAAATTTTAAATGAAAAATGTAATGTTTATTATTTCTCCTTCATTAGCCTTTCGATTTCTTCTACAGTAATGGGGATATTTTTCATAAGGTCTTTATTACCATTTCTGGTGATCCAAAAATTGTTCTCGATGCGAACTCCCATTTTCTCTTCTTCAATATAAATTCCAGGTTCAATTGTAAAAACCATACCTGCTTTTATGGGTTCATTTTTAGTTCCCACATCATGCACATCAATTCCTAAATGATGTGAAATTCCATGATACAAATATTTTCTATAGGCTCTGTTATCAGGATCTTCATTCTTAATATCTGATTTTTTTAGAAGCCCTATTTTTGCAAAAACCTCCGTTGCCTTATCCCCCACTTTATCCGTGTATTCATTGATTGTGATTCCTGGTTTTAAAATTGAGGCACAGTAAAGATGAATGTCCAGACAAGCATTATAAACAGTTTTCTGCCTTCTTGAAAACTTACCATTAACAGGAATTGTTCTTGTGAGGTCGGCGTTATAATTTCCATAGCTGGCTCCAAAGTCCATCAGGATCATATCTCCATCTTTACACTCCTGGTTGTTATTTACATAATGCAAAACCCTTGCATTATCTCCGCTGGCAATAATACTACCATAAGCGGGGCCTGTGCCTCTTTGCGACAGAAATGAATGCCAGATTTCAGCATCTATTTCATACTCCATCACACCCGGTTTTATGAATTTTAATAAACGCCTAAAAGTAATATCTGTGATGTCAATTGCTTTTTGAATTACCTCTACTTCAAGAGCAGATTTGATAGCCCTTAATTCCTTCATCAATTTTGCACAACGACGATAATTGTGGAGTGGATAACGCTGACGCATAGACGCAGCAAAACGATAATCTCTAACTGGTAGTTCAGCGGACTTCCGGTCGTTTTCATTTGTGTTTAAATAAATAGTATCTGCATGATGAATCCAGGGTTGCAAAAAACCTTCCAGAGTATCAAGGAAAATTATAGATGTCATTCCAGAAATGTCTGTGGCTTCATTATTTCTAAGTTGATGTCCATTCCACTTTTCTCTTAATTCATTTGGACGAACCAATACTAGCACCTCACGGTATTTTGGATCCGGATTATCCGGAAATAAAATTACCCTTGTGTCTTCCTGCTCAATTCCGCAAAGCCAAAATAAATCAGAGTTCTGTTTGAAAGTATGTAATGCATCACCATTTGCGGGGAGTTCGTCATTGCTGTTAAAAATGGCAATGGAATTTTTCTCCATTTTGGCCGCGAACCTTTTTCGGTTTTGAATAAATATTTCTGGATTAAGTGGAAGGTATTTCATGATGCATTTTATTTTTAGACCATTAGTCTGTTTAAATTAAAAACTGAAAAATCCTTGAAATTTAGATTGAAATCTTTTTAAAGGATTGCAATATACAAGGAATTAAATATTTTTCTGCTTTGACTTGTGACTGCATTGCCGCTAATAAAATATTTTAAGTTTTTTTTTGTTTTAAAGATTCAGAATTATTGCAGGTTTCTATTTAATTTTTAAGATGTTTTCTTGACAAATATTCACCTTAATTCCGATAATCTAAAACACATTTATAGTTAACCAGCCGTTTTTAAAAACGTTCAAATATTTGAATGTCTAACTTCGCAGAATAACCAAACCAACTAAGTTCATGTCAGTTCCAACGATGTTTGCCGCACCGTCTAACCTTTTATTTTCCTTAGGTTTAAAATCAGCCGAGAATACCAATTACCAACTTGATCCCACCACACTTGCGCAACAATGTGTTGCGAGAAAAGAAGGAGCATTTAATGACACGGGAGCTTTGGTAATCGAGACCGGACATTTTACCGGCCGTAGTCCAAAAGATAAGTTTACTGTGAAAGATCATATCACTGCCGATACTGTAAACTGGAATGATTTTAACCTTGCGATTGATGAAAAATATTTCGAGGGATTGTATCAAAAAATGATGAGTCATTTACAAGATCGGGAGATATGGATACGGGATTCTTTTGCCTGTGCCGATCCAAAATTCAGGTTAAACATCAGGGTAATAAATGAAGACCCATCCAGTAATTTGTTTGCATACAATATGTTTTTAAGACCAACAGAACTGGAACTTAAAACTTTCACTCCGGATTGGTACATCATTCACGCCCCATCTTTTTTAGCTGATCCAAAAGAAGATGGTACACGCCAAGGAAATTTTACCATGGTAAGTTTTTCTAAAAGAATGATTTTGATTGGTGGTTCCGCCTACACCGGCGAAATAAAAAAAGGAATATTTTCCATTCTCAACTTTGTATTGCCGCACGATAAAAATGTATTGAGTATGCATTGCTCTGCTAACATGGGCGATGGTGGAGATACGGCAATATTTTTTGGTTTAAGCGGCACCGGCAAAACTACTTTGAGTGCTGACCCGAACCGCAAGTTAATTGGTGATGATGAACATGGATGGACAGAAGATTCCGTTTTCAATTTTGAAGGAGGTTGCTATGCAAAAACCATTGACCTGAGCAAAGAAAAAGAGCCGGAAATTTATAACGCTATCCGGCCAGGCGCATTGGTAGAAAACGTAACATTTTTAACGGGAACTAATCAGATTGATTTTGCAAGTAAAAAAATTACTGAAAATACAAGGGTCAGCTATCCCCTGAGTTTTATCAGTAATGCATTACATCCCTCTATTGGTAAAATTCCAAAAAATATTTTCCTTCTAACTGCGGATGCTTATGGCATTCTACCTCCCATCAGTAAACTCACTCCGGGACAAGCAATGTACCAATTCATTAGTGGCTACACTGCTAAGGTTGCAGGTACTGAAGAAGGTGTTAAGGAACCAAAACCCGTATTTAGCGCATGTTTTGGTGCTCCGTTTTTACCACTCCACCCTACGAAGTATGCAGAAATGTTTGGAGAAAAAATGAAGATGCAACATGTAAAAGTTTGGATGATAAATACAGGATGGAGTGGCGGTGCTTATGGAGTAGGTAGCCGTATGAAATTGGCTTATACAAGAGCGATGATCACGGCAGCTCTGGAGGGTAAACTTGACAATGTAGAGTATGTTGCAGATCCAATATTTGGAATGAATATGCCTAATGAATGCCCTGGTGTTCCATCAGAAATATTAAATCCGAGGAACACGTGGGAAGACAAGAATGAATACGACGCAAAAGCAAAGGATCTTGCCGGTCAATTTATAAAGAATTTTGAAAAGTTTGCTGACAATGCAGGCGAGGAAATCCTGGCGGCGGCTCCCAAGCTATAGTTACATTTTTTGGTTTGTGAACCTGTGATCCAATGATTCTTTACACTCAATTCAACTCCATTATGCAAAGATTTTTTTTGGCATGTTTAAGCGTTTTGGTTTTATATTCCTGTAACCAACAATCTCAAACCAACCCGGTAAATACAAACGATACTTTAGGAATTGTTGCCCCGGCTATGCCTGCCATCGACAGTTCATCTTTGGAATTAATAAAAAAATGGAAAGGTAAAACTGCCGAAGAAGTAAACATGTTTGGCGATTCAATTATTGCCGGTCGGCTATCAAATCTTTTGGGCCAGGAATATTTATTAATGAAGGCGAACTTTAATGTGCAAACACCTTTTGAAGAAGAAAATGGAATTTATAATGCGACCGGTTGTAGAGTTCATGATTGCCCATCGTACCAATCATTTGTGTATTTCGATATCAATCATAATAATATCAATATTGTGATCATGAAGAATAAGGAGATTACTTTCTATATTGAAAAAGACACGATTCAACTGCCTCCCCGAATGAAAAAAGATTTGGAAATCACAAAAGGAAATCTTTAAAAAACTAATCAATTCGATTTAAAAAAGTCCGTAAAGTTGAGCATCGATCTGGTTAATTATTAATCCAAGATCTTCCTCGTTTTCCGCAAATTTATTGGTGTCCGCATCAACAATTAAAAGTGGGCCTTCTTTATAACCGGCTATCCATTTATTATAAAATTCGTTGAGTTTTTTTAAATAATCGAGGCGGATATTTTCTTCATATTCACGTCCTCTTTTTTGAATCTGCGCTACCAACGTTGGAACTGATGCATTCAAATAAATGAGAAGATCCGGTGGCTTTACCATTGTATTCAAGGTTTCAAAAAAAGAGTAATAATTATTGAAATCTCTTTTAGTCATTAAACCCATGTCATGCAAATTGGGAGCGAAAATGTTTGCATCTTCATAAATAGTTCGATCCTGGATAACTGTTTCGGTTCCTCTTTGTATTTCTAAAAGTTGATTAAGCCTGTTGTTTAAAAAATAGATCTGGAGGTTGAAACTCCATCGCGGCATGTCCTCATAAAAATCATTGAGGTATGGGTTATGATCTACATCTTCAAACTGTGGAATCCATTTATAGTGTTTACTTAGCAATTCAGTGAGCGTCGTTTTTCCCGCACCAATATTTCCGGCTATCGCAATATGCTTGGGCCTTTTAGATTTTGCCATTTACTGGTTTACATTTTAAAATCAACTAAATAATTTACCTTCCAAATGGCAGGCTCTTTTTGTAAATATAAAGAAAAACTGTTGTGAGTGTGCATCGCATTTTCGATAAAAAAATCTGTACAATCATTTTGAAAAATGATTGTTATTTTTTCAGAATATTCACTTTTTTTTTGAAACAGTATTTATCTGTACGATTTCGTCAATAATATTTTAAGCCAATTGACTCACGCACAATTTTCATGGTTTCTTCAGCATGAACGAGGGCTTTTTCTGCGCCATCATTCATCACTTTTTTCAAATAAGATTCATTAGAAAGGATATTACTGACCTTACTGCGAATAGGAGAAACAAAATTTACCATGTCCTCAGCCAATTGCTTTTTCATATCACCGTAGCGAATACTGCATTGATTATAATTATCTTCATAATGCTTTATAATTCCTTCATCGCTTACCAGTTTCATCAATAAAAATAAATTTTCAATATAATCTGGCTTCGCAGAATTTTCAGACGTTGGACCTTGGTCGGTCGTTGCCTTCATAACTTTTTTCCGGATAGCATCATCTTCATCAGACAGATAAATGGTAGCTCCTTCATTCTCACTCTTACTCATTTTTCCAGTTCCATCCAATGAAGGAACTTTTACTAATTCATTATTAAAATTAAAAGCTACCGGCTCAGGAAATACATCACCATACCGATGATTAAATCGGTTTACATAAGTCCTGGCCATCTCAAGATGTTGCTCCTGGTCTTTTCCAACGGGAACATAATTGGCCCTGTGAATTAAAATATCAGCCGCCATTAAAACCGGGTATGTAAGAAGTCCGGCATTAATATTTTCCGGATGAAGGCGTGCTTTTTCTTTGAAAGTAACTGTCTTTTCAAGCTCACCTTTGTAAGCCAGCATATTTAAATAAAGATATAATTCGCCTGTTTGATAAAGATGGCTTTGACAATAAAGTGCCACTTTTTCCGGATCAAGACCGCATGCGATATTTTCTGCCAATGCGCGTTTAACATGAGCTTTAAGGCCTTTTGTATCAGGGTGCGTCGTCAACGAATGAAGGTCAGCAACCATGAAAAAACATTCATACTCCTCCTGCATTTTTATGTAATTTTTAATGGCTCCAAAATAGTTTCCCAAATGCAAAAACCCCGTTGGCCGGATACCACTCATTACAACTTCTTTCTTCTTATTCATAAGCGTGCGAAGATAATGGATTTTGGATTTTGGGAAATGAATGGCAGGTCAATAATTCACTCTAATTCTCTATTATAATGAAATGCAAACTTATTAAATACCAATTGTGCATTGTTAAAACAGAGGCAACGGAGGAAAAAATGATAAGCGGAGAAATGGGCTTGCCAATCACAAAAATCTAATGACTAAACAGGTTATATTTGCCAAATGAGGGTAGATGATTCATTAATAGACAAGCTGGCTCACCTTTCAAGGCTGGAGTTAAAAGACGATGAAAAGGAAAGTATGAAAACGGAGTTGGAGAAAATGATCACGTTTATTGACAAATTAAATGAGTTGGATACGACCGGAGTAGAGCCGTTATTGCACATGACTGAGAATGAAGATATTTATAGAAAAGACGAAGTATCCGGCCAGATTTCCAAAGAGGATGTTTTTAAAAATGCTCCGCTTCACGACGATAATTTTTTCAAAGTTCCGAAGGTGATCAAAAAAGTGTGACCCTCAATTTCAAAAAGACAAAGAGTAATAAAGTTGTTGAAAACCGATACCCTAATCCATCTTAATAAATTATGAATTCGATAATACAATTAGACGATATCAAAAAAAGTTATTACCTCGGAAAGCAGGAACTAAAGGTGCTGAAAGGAATTTCTCTGGAAATATTTAAAAATGAATACGTAGCCTTAATGGGTCCAAGCGGAAGTGGTAAGTCCACACTAATGAATTTGCTAGGTTGCCTGGATTCACCTACTGCCGGCAAGTATGTATTAAATGGAGCAGACGTGAGTAAAATGCTTGATGATGATCTTGCGGAAGTGCGTAATAAAGAAATTGGATTTGTATTTCAACAATTTAATTTATTGCCCAGGTTAACTGCGGAAGAAAATGTTGCACTGCCTTTAATCTACAATGGAACTCCAAAAAAAATACGAACTGAACAAGCTCTTGAAATGCTAAAACGAGTTGGGCTTGAAGACAGGAGCCATCATAAACCTAACGAACTATCCGGTGGACAAAACCAGCGTGTGGCCATCGCAAGGGCATTGGTAAATAATCCATCTATTATTTTGGCTGACGAACCAACGGGAAACCTGGATTCAAAAACGTCGGTAGAAATCATGCATATCTTTGATAAAATACAAGCCGATGGAAATACGGTTATATTGGTTACACACGAAGAAGACATAGCCAATTATGCTCATCGCGTTATCCGTTTGCGGGACGGAATTATTGAATCCGATCACACACGAAAAGAATTATCTGTCCTCGCTCATTAATTACCTGAAAGCGTAATTTATTCTAAAAAGATTTTCCCACCTTCGTTCTCATTTTTTCAAAGAAATAAGAATGGAAGCAATCATTTTTTTACAGTCAAAATTTTTTAAAAATGACGATGAAGATTTACACAAAAACAGGAGATGAAGGAAAAACAAGCCTCATTGGTGGTACAAGGGTGTCTAAAAGTTCACTCCGCATTGAGTCTTATGGGACAGTCGATGAATTAAACTCCTTTGTTGGAGTTGCTTTTGATCACTGCACAGATGAGCATTCAAGAGAAATACTTAAAGAGGTACAGGACAGATTATTCACCATTGGTTCAGAGCTCGCCTGCGATCCTGAAAAAAATATAAAAATGAAATTGCCTGATCTTCATGATAGTGATATTGAATTGCTGGAAAAAGAAATGGATGCTATGGATGAAAAACTTCCGGCAATGAAAAATTTTATTTTACCTGCCGGAATGCCTGCTGTTTCCTTTTTGCATGTGGCAAG
>JBDSHT010000252.1:0-2521 GCA_039918315.1 Ginsengibacter sp.
GCCAAGAAATATGCTCAAAAGAAAGGCAAGAGCCTGTCACATCTTGTTGAAAATTATTTAAAATCAATTAGCGTAAAGGAATTAAATAATACCGGTATGTCGCCGAAGGTTTCCAAACTTATGGGGATAATAAAACTTCCCGATGACTTTGATTATAAATCTGAATTGACGAATGCATTATCTAAGAAATACAATAAATGAAACAAATTTTCTTAGATACCAACGTAGTTATTGACTTCCTTGCTGATAGAAAACCATTTTCTGTTGCCGCTGCTAACATTTTTAATTTAGCCGTTTCAGGCAAGGTGAAAATTTATATATCTGCTTTATCGTATAGCAATATTTACTACATATTAAGGCAGGCATTTTCAAATGCCGGAACTATAAAGCTTTTGGACGAGTTATGTGAAATGACCGAGATAGCGGATGTAACAAAAGCCATAATAAAAAAATCTTTAAAATCTGACCTTAAAGATTTCGAAGATGCAATACAATATAATTGCGCACTGAGTTTAAACAAAATAGATTTTATAGTAACCCGTGATACTAAAGACTTCAGAAAAAGTACATTGCCAATTATGAATCCTGAAGAGGCATTAAGTTTGATTCTTGAAAACACGAGAAGATAACATTAAGTGGGTTTTAGAAATTAAGGTGAAAAAAATTCAAATAAAGGATTAAGCCTGGAAACTCAGCCTTCGTTGGTGTTCCCCATAACGTTCCAGCCGCAGTCTTGTCTCCGACAAACGGCCTTCAGCAAAATCACAGTTTTTAATTCATAAATTAGCTTAATGAATTCGTCTTTTCCAACTCACGCTGCACGATTTTTTGTCTGCCGCTTATCGCCCGGTAAATAACCTAAATTCCTTAACCTTTCATTATTTCGAGTGCCACAACTCACTGAAGCATTATCAGCACAAAACGTTCCTACGGAACGAAAAAAAATGTGCAATCTTTTTTCTACCCGTGAGATGTTCCGCTGGAACATAGAATGCGTTTTGTTGTTAACCTCACGATTTAATATGACCGTTCCTTTGTTCGGGTGGCAATTAAATTTTATTCGGCTGTGTAGCCGGGAAAGTTAATGCGACTGTTTTTTTGTTCCGCAAGTAAATACGATCCATTCAGTTTATTAGTTAGAAATCGAATAGGATTTCTTCTTTGTTCCGTTAGGAACATTTAGTGGGTAGCCACAATCAGGTGACATGTTTTGTCGTTCCGTAGGAACGTATTGTGCAATTAAAATGGCAAGTGAATTGCCCTGATTGTGGCGCATGAACCTATCCTTTGAGCCGCTTCAATAAATAGATTATTTGAAGTCGTGTATTAATGCCAGAACAATTCTTTTTCTACATTTAGTTTATTTCGTGTGCTACAAACCACGGAACCATTTTTAGCACAATACGTTCCTACAGAACTAAAACAAATGCGCAATCTTTTTCTACCCATGAGATGTTCCGCTGGAACATAGAATGCATTTTGTTGTTAACCTCACGATTTAATCTGACCGTTTCTTTCTTCGGTTCGCACTTAAATTTTAATCGGTCGCGTGGACTGAAAACTTAATGCGGCTGTTTTTTTTTGTAAATGTAGGCTGAATAAAAGTTCATCAGAAAACTGGCATTACAGGTCTGACAAAACCGTCAATCAAAAAATTATTCTCCCCCGGTTTTATCGCCCACAAACCAATGTTCTTTATCCTTAAACAAAACATTAAATGTGGTAAGCGTTCCGTAAATGCGGGTGATGTATTGTTGAAGATTTACCTTCTCTTCATCAGATAATATTTTGTGTGCATTGATCTGTTGCTCCATCACTCTAAGCCTGTCACGCAGCATTACAATTTTATGAAAGAATACATCGATGGGAACTTCTTTTGGCTTAAAGGTTTTGTCTCCGGATTGCAGTAGCATCATGCCTCCGCGCCACTTCTCACCCAAAGGAACTATTTCAGAAGTATCGCTCCACAGTCTTAATATCTTCAATATAGATTTTTCTACATCGCTCGTGGTTTCCACTTCTGCGCTCACATTTTCAGGAATAATTTCTTCTAACTTTTCATCGGTTTTATCAATCTCTTTTGTGCCTGAATCCATAAAAGTAATGAGGTAAGTTCCTAAACGAATTCCTGTAATTACTCCAGGCCCATGAAGTGTATGTTGAAGGCGTGTACCGATGCCCAATGTTAATTGATCCATAGTTTTTTATTTGAATGAAAATAATAAAATCTTTTCAAACTGATATGATTAGGCATGACAAGAATAATTCCCGTAATAAGGTAGAACTAAGGAGGAATATTTTGCTATTAAGGTTTGCTATTGAAAAATTGTAGAAACCATTAATCTGAGAATTCAATACAAAAAAATACCCGGAGACAATCAATCTCCGGGTTCGTATCAACAATTCTTATGAAACAAACTATTTTACTTTCTTAAACATAATTATATAGCCGCAGAGAGTTTTCGTTTTCTTTTTTTGCGCTACTTGTACCGGCTTTATCACATGGTATTCTGTTGCCCGC
>JBDSHT010000253.1:0-3568 GCA_039918315.1 Ginsengibacter sp.
CTGCCGTTTGATTATTGTACGGCTTGGCGGTGGAATATACTGATGTAAGTGAATAATCCGGGCCACCGTAAGGCGAATTGTAATTATTGCCATAATCCAAAGGGTAATCAAATAATGAATTACCTCCTGGGTTGGCTCCAAATTGTGAAATGGTATTAAAGGGCGCTGTGCCTATGGATGCAGAAGTGGCATCACCATGAATTGCTGCATAAGATCCCCTCAATTTTAAAAAGGAAACCACTTCAGGTAAATTGACATAATCAGATACTACGGAAGCGATTGAAACGCTGGGATAAAAATAAGAATTATGGTTTTGAGGTAAGGCAGATGATTTATCTACACGTCCCGTTACGCCTATTGTGGCGTATTTGCCCAAGCTTGCGTCTAGTGATCCGTAGCCACTAAATACACGCATATCGGATGAAAAACTGCTGGCTTGTACAGGATTTAAAGAATTGCTGAAAGCATATACAGTAGGTACGCTTAAGTAATCGGTGGAAGTCCAGCTTGAATTATAGGTGAATAACCGGGCACTTCCTCCTACCAGGCCGGATAAGTTAAGAAATGATCCAACATTATAATTATAGTTTACCTGTAGATCAGAATTGCTTTCAAACAGGTCACGCCTGTCTTCGCGGTAGTCGCCCTGGTTGGCTTCGCGACCGTAAGGGTGTGCCGAATACGGCATCTTTTCATTGCGGAACAGGTTGTAAGACGTTACCTGTGTGCGAAGGTTGGCATTTACGTGATCATTAATTTTATAATTGGCACCGATGTAGCCAAACACATCAGTTTTGTAATGGCCTCTTGTCCAATCCTGCACCATAAACCAGGGGTTATGATACCGTTGGTATTCCGCAAAAACAGACTGAACATTTGTCTTGCCCGGTTGCCATTTGCCTTTAATATCCGGCGCATCAACATCCCAATCATCGCCCGTCCATATCGCCACGCTATATATTAAGCTGTTAGGACCATAATCCACATCTGGAAAATTGGGTGTGTATTGCCTGTTGAAATTAAGATTGGCATCTATCTTTAATCTTTTGCTCGGGCTGTAGGAACCAAACATATTGAAGTTGGTAATATTCAACTGCATGTTAGGTATAATACTTTTTTGAGAAGATTGGGATAGTGAAAAACGGAGGTTGTAATTATCGCCGGCGGTACTCAATGAAATATTATTGGTAGTTTGAAAACCCGGCCTTAAAAATCTTTGTAAATTATTTTTACCTCTTGCCACATACGGAGTGGGCTCTGTGTGCCCTTTCCAAACCAGTCCACCAGGGAAAGTGGTTGTATAGGTAGTATTTGGATCGTAGGCTCCGTCATATTGCGGAATTAACTGACCTCTGAATTTTGGCCCCCATACATCATAATCATTATCATTCAATCCACCACCTTTACCATCACCAAAGGCATACAATTGATTTTCTCCTGCACCATATTCGTCCTGCAGACGCGGAAAAGCAAGGAAACCCTTATCAACTGAATTGGTTGAATTAATTTCAACCGTCCAGCCCTTGCCTCTTTTAGAACCTTTTTTTGTGGTTATTAATATGGCACCGTACTGAGCGCGGCTGCCATACAAAGCGGCGGCAGCAGGGCCTTTGAGTATGGTATAGCTTTCAATATCATCCGGGCTTATGTTCCAGGTATCTGAGCTGATGGGCACTCCATCCACCACAAACAAGTTAATGGCATTACCTCTTAATAACACCGTTGGTGCACGAAGCAATTCTGCCGAAGGCCCTACCGAAAGACCGGCAACTTTACCCGCCAGCCCCGTTATTGGGTTTTGATCACGGGCTTTAACCAGGTCTTCTCCTTTTACTTCCTGGATGGCATATCCAATTTTTTTGGTTTCTTTTTTAACACCCAAAGCGGTTACCACCACGTCGGTTAGCTGTGTTACAGCAGAGTTGAGTTTGATAACAATATTTTCGGACACCTCTACTTCTTTTGGCAGATAGCCGATAAATGTTACAATTAGTTTGCTCTTCTTAGGAGCTGACAATGAAAAATTTCCATCCTGCCTTGTCGAAGTGCCGGTATTCGAATTTTTAATGGTTACACTTACACCTTCCAAAGGTGCACTGGTACTTTCGTCAATTACTTTACCATCAATTCTAATTGACTGGGCAAAGAGGAAAGTTGAAAAAATTGTGAAGGGAATTGCAAAAAGAAAAACTTTTACAAAATGTGATTTGAAATGCTTCATAAACAATTATTTGAATTTTGAGAGGCAAAACTACCCGTCCAATGTTACCGTATTGTGGTGCCCATGTGAAGAAAAAGCTATGGAATTGTTAAGGGAATAATTTAGATGCTATCCAGGGGGAAACTAACAAGTCTTTATGCAGTCCTTCGTCCAAAGGTTTTGCGTCAATGTTGTTATAGCAAATTGATTTAAAAATTTCGTTTATCAAATAGAACTTATAATCTTGGACCCTTAAAAAAAAGCACAGTGGTTTATCTTTTCAATTTAAAGTATCGAGTTAGTTAAGTGACACGTGTCAGCATTCTCTCCCAGGTGGGCTCTGCAGCGCATTGCATCAATTTCCTTTGTTGGAATTTTCAGATTTCTAATTCTTTTATCCAGACTATTCAACAATAATTATAAACAATTAAAACAAATTTTATGAAACGATTAGTGTGTTTAATTTGTGGTTGCTGGTTACTCGTTTCGGCAATTGCACAAACGTCCTCTTTTACTATCTCAACTGATAAAACTACCAGCCTGGTATTTCCATTTCCAATCCGGCATGTGGATAGGGGTACAAAAGATATATTGGTGTAGCAGGTAAAAGAAGCTGACAATATTTTATTGGTAAAGGCTTCTGCAAAAACTTTTCTGAAACAAATCTGAGTGTGCTAACAGAGGTTGGAAAAGAATGGCGGCAGGCATTTGATGATGAAGCTGAACAATAAGGATATTTTGAAAGCAATACCGTTGCCGGATTTAAAATGAACAATGAACATCCCATATCAGACGAGGTATTAGAACTTGTAAATATAGCTTTATCCAAAAGTGAACATTGGATGGCCTATAACCAGTCGCTCTATTTTATAGAAAAGGAAGATGTTCACTTTTTCAAATTGCAAAACGAAGCTAAAGAGTTTGCAAATAATAATTTAAGTGATAAGGATACATATCATGTCATCGACTTTAATTCAATTGTTGATATTTTTAAAAGAATCCCTTACCCGGAAAATGTTGGAAAGAACTTGGTCAATAATCATGATATAAATGGATTGCATAATCATGAAGGCAATGATTTTACAGATTCATTAATAGAGCATATAGAACAACAACAATTATCAATATTTAATTCACAATTAAAAACAAACATTATGAACAGCGAAAATTTTCAGTACTTGAGTGATAACCTCAAATACATGGGGTTTGGTGAAAACCTGAAAGCAGACTTAGAGAAAAACCTTAATGAAGGCAAGGCCGATTTTCAATTGCACTACAGGGCAGAAATTAATAAAAAGCCATTTGAAGCAACTATGAATTTCCGCAAGTCTGATACTTCTGAAATGTACTTCTTTAATAACTATCATG
>JBDSHT010000254.1:0-9119 GCA_039918315.1 Ginsengibacter sp.
TTGATTGACCGATTCATTGCAGGTGAAATAAAAAGTAAAGGGAAGGACAAAAGCCGCAACACTTTGCAGAACTACAATACTGTAAAAGGACACCTGATAGAATACCAGCTCAAGACAAAAACTAAACTAACTTTTGATAAAATCAATTTAGATTTCTTTTACAGTTATGTTTCCTTTCTGCAAAAATACACTCCAAGAAACAGTAAAGAAAAAGGTTTGGCGCAAAATACAATTTCAAAAGACATTACTACTTTGAAAGTTTTCATGAGTGAGGCTGTGGATATGGGCCTTACAACTAATATGCAATTCAGACATAAGAAATTTACCGTTCAGGAAGAAGCCACCGACGCGGTATATTTAAACGATCGGGAAATCAATGCAGTCTATAAACTGGACCTGTCAGAAAACCAAAGGCTTGAACGGGCCCGTGATCTATTTGTATTCGGTTGTTATGTGGGATTGAGATATTCTGATTACTCGACAATCAAACCGGAAAACATTATTTCTATTGATGGAGATCTTTTTATAAAATTAATTACAACGAAAACAAAAACACTTGTAATTATTCCATGCAGTCCGGTAGTATTGGAAATCTTTGAAAAATACAAAGACAATACGAACAGTTTGCCGCGCTCTTATTCTAACCAAAAGTTTAACGAGTATGTAAAAGAAGTTTGTGAAAAAGCAGGACTGGTTGAGATAGGCCGGTTATCAACTGCTCCGGAAAAGAAATTGTTCGAATCAATTTCGAGCCATACTGCTAGAAGATCCTTTGCGACCAACTTGTACTTAGACGGTTTTCCCACAATTGAAATCATGAAAATTACAGCACACACTACTGAGAAGTCATTCCTCAAATATATCAAAGTTTCTAAATTGGATGCAGCTAAAAGGCTAAGTGCTTTTATGAAAAAAAGATGGTCTGAAAAGATGCTTCGGGTTGCATAAAAATTAAAGGCGGTTTAGAATATATTAATTCATCTTAAAGATCAAAACACAATGACAAAGATCAAAACACAGCCTAAATCTACGGTACCAATCCAAAATATTTTTCTTGATGATGAACTATTTGAATATCCTATTTGTGGAGACACAATAAATAAAATGTTTATAGAAATTCAAGTGGGAAAAAGATGGGAAGACAATCACAGAGAGGAGGTAAAAGAATTAGACCGGACGATTAAGAGGTTAGCTTCAGAAGTTGGACGCTTGACATACAGACTCAGTTTGTATGAAGACAATTATAAATCTGTATCAGACCTGCCTTTAAAGGGGCCTGCAAAAGTTGTTAGTTTTTCAATGCCTGCAAAAAGTAAATAATTTCTACTCATAAATCAACTACAAAAAAAATGAAAAAAGTAAACAATCAAAGCCTGGTTAAAACTACTACTGGCGTAAACGAAATTTTTATTAAATGTGCAAAAATACTTGTGAGCGAAATAAAGTCTCCGGCGGTCCTTTTGAACTTGATGGTCGATGTTTGTTGGTATCTGGAGGAGTTCGATAATGCAAGAGGCGTTAAATGTGACGCATTTGAAAATCGGTTATTTATCCGGTTAGTTGTGCAGCCATGGTTTGCCGGTGGTGAGGATGTGATCATAAATATTGCTAAGGGAATTAAAGAGATGACATCATCTTTAGCAATTGAGAATTATGGCAACTACCTGAGTAAGGTTTTCCAGGCGTTTGGATTTAATCTATTAAGTGGTTACTATGCGAGTGCGGGCGAAGAGGCAAGTATGTTGGCAACTTTACTCAAGATGGATGAATTTATTGCCCCCTATCAACTTGAAAATGACCTCAAAAATCGTGATGCCAATCTTTCTAAAGTCGCATAATTAACCACTATAAAAAATCAATCATGCAAAATACTAAAAACAAGGCCGTGCAGTCATTGTTAGAGGGAAGAAGCCCTGCAAATTGGGTTTCATGGCTGTTTGACATACAAAGCCAACTGATAGCGTATAACCACCTTGACGGTCACAGTGATGAAGGTGCCAAAGAGTTTTCATCAAGATTTTGGGAACTGAAAAATTTCTTTGTTGAACTTGAAAACGAAAAAAAATAATATTGTTTTCAGAATTTCATCTTTCTAATTTTCAACCTTTATTAAGTGGTTCGTTATCATGAAAAAATCGGATAGAAAAAATGATCCTTTTGACGATATAAAAACATTTGAAGAACTAAAAGTTCTTTTTGAGCCGCTACTAATAGAGATTGCGGAAAAGGCTGCTTTAGTGGCCATGGATCATTTACAATCTAATCTTATGTTGACCTTTCGGCGCGAGCTGATTAAAAGAAAGATACCTACACAGTATGCAAAAGGGATAGTTCTTGAATCTGAAAATGAAATTCAAGAAATGGTTCTGAAGGTAGAAGTACAATATAAAAAAGATGAAATAAAAAATAAAATGCAACGCTGAATATTTGCAGCAAATCCATTCGAAATTAAAGCCGGTAACGATCTTGTTGCCGGCTATTTTTTTACGCTCACTACTCAATTTTTAAGCAATTTATCACTATTGCAAAAGTGTTATCCAATAGTTTTCTGTTGATTCTTTTTGCTTACCATCTTTGACCTGTCAATGCAAAACAACCCGGTTTTATTATTTTAAAAAGTTTAAGATGGAAGTACAAAATAAAAGAATTCTTTCTGTTGAAGAAGCTTGTGATCTTTTAGGATTCAAAAAAAGCTATGTCTATAAACTAACTCATTTAGGTATTTTAGAATTTACAAAGCCTAATGGGAAAAGAATATATTTCGAGCGCGAAAAGTTAGAGGCCTGGCTATTGCAAAATAATTCTAGAGGCGATATGGGCGGCGTTGAAAAACCCAAACAAAAAAAAGAAGATACCCTTCAGGACGTTGTTTTCTCTTCGGTACTCAATGCGTTTAAGATTACAAGTCTTTCTAACACTGCTAACAATAATCTTCCAGAACCTGCTAATAATAAATCTCATGGATAATCCATTTCAGATACTTATTGACAAGCTGGATAAAACAGAAATCACATTGCAAAAAATGCAGGCAAAAATTGATTTGTTGATGGAGGAAAAGAAAGAAAAATATCTTTCCCCTGAAGAGGCGCGGCAAATGTTCAATCCAAAGATAAGCCCGTCCACATTGCACAGGTGGCAGCAAAGCGGATTGGTGAAACGGCATTTTATAGGCAAAAAAGTTTGCTATAAACTATCTGAAATTCAGGATTCTATCAAAACATTAAAGCCTTACAAAGCGAAAGCCCCAATAGAAATTGGAGCTTCCTTACAATAAAATTTTTGCCAGTTGCCTGGAAAATGTAAAATTATGAATTTGAATCAAACAACCGACATCTTAAAAAATACGTCCCCGGCTGGTAATAATCTTTTCATAAGTGCAACGCCAAAAATTAATAGCATAGTTGATGCGATTAATTCTGAATTTAATTCTATCCCTAAAATTGAAAGTCCTGTTTTTATTCCTAATTGGAATAACAGGCCCGAAGAAGATAAGGCCGTTATATCATTAAATGGAATTCCATTTCTTACGGCGGGAAATGTTGCTGCGATTATAGCTGCACCGGGAAACGGGAAAAGTAGTGTTTGCGAGGCCGCTGTAGCTAGTTACATAAATAAGGATGCTGACTGTTTGGGATTACTTGTTGATTCATGTATCAACGGTGTTATTTATGTTGATTTTGAACGAACAAATATTGATGTGTGGAATAGCTTTTATAGGATAGCGCGAAGAGCAGGAAAAAATAATGGGCAGGATTTAAATAATGTTGTGATTGCCGGCATGAGATCCATTCCAAGACTAAAAGAACGACTTGGAGAATTAAAGAATCTTCTTGAAAATAATGCATGTGGGTTATTAATTCTTGACGGTGCAGGTGATATGATTACGGATTCAAATGATCTTCCTGAGGCGATAGAATGTAGGATTTTATTGAGAGAGCTAGCAGTTAAATTTAAATTATCCATTCTCACAACATTGCATCCTAATCCGAACTCTCTTAAACCGCGCGGACATATAGGGAGTGAAATTTTGCGAGAGGCTGAATGTGTTTTAGTAATCAAAAATTTTGAGAATTATAAACTTTTGACAACAGATTTTGAACACGGGAAAAACCGAAATAGTTCGGTTGCTTCCTCAGCTTACGCATGGAGCGATGAAAATAAAATGTTTGTCTCCACCGATGCGTCAATAATGGAAGACTCAAAGACGGGGGCGAAGGATTTAGCGAAAAGAAATAAAATTGAAGAGATGTGTACAAAGGTTTTCTTTCCTGCAAATAGTTACACCTATACCGAAATGCTTGAAAATATTATGCAGGAAACAAACAAATCTAAAAGCACAGCCAAAAGAATGATTGAAGATATTTTATTGTGGAAAATTTTAAACAAAGGAACTGATGGAAACTATCGCATGTAAACCTAATAAAGGAATTAAGGGTTCAAGGTTCAAACAAGGTTCAAACAGGGTTCACATTAAAGTTCATGAATTAGGGTTCATTCCTTCCTATATGTATATAGGAATGAACCTAATGAACCCAATGAATAAACCCGAAAACGAAAGAATACAATAATGAACCTAACAACTTTTAAATATTCACTTGATACCAGGAGTAAAAAATTCAGGTGCCCGGGCTGTAATCAAAATTCATTTGTCCGATATATTGATAGGGAGACAAATGATTATTTACCTGAGGAAGTTGGCCGGTGCGATCGTGAAAATAATTGTGGTTATCATTTGACTCCTAAACAGTATGAGAATGATAAGGGGACCTCTTTTGGAAGCCATAGCACCATTGTAAATACAACACCCATTGAACCTCCAAAACCTGTTGACTTCATTTCATTGGACTTAATGCAAAGAAGTATGCAAGATTATCAGTTATCTCACTTTTCGAAATACATCATGGATCTATTTTGTAAAGAAAAAGGAACTGCACTTTTATTAAAATATTTTGTTGGAAGATCAAAACTTCATGAAGGGAAAGCGAATATTTTTTGGCGGATTGACTTGAATCAGAATGTACGTACCGGGAAAATAATGAACTACAATTCAACGACGGGCAAAAGAAATAAAGATGTCTTACCTACATGGGTACATGCATTGAAGGGCCACAATAAAAACCCTTTATTTCCAAATTTCAATTATGAATTATGCTTTTTTGGAGAACATCTTATCAACGAATTTCCTGATAAGCAAATTGCAATTTGTGAATCAGAGAAGACGGCAGTTATTGCCAGTTACTTTATGCCTCAGTTTAATTGGCTAGCAACTGGAGGCGCGAGCGGCTGCAAGTGGAGAGAGTACAGTGTTTATAAAGTACTGAAAAATAAACAAGTGATTTTGTTTCCTGACTTTGGATTTTACAATAAGAAAAGTCAAAAAACCTGTTTCCAGGAATGGCAAGAAAGGGCCGATGTGATCATGGGTAAAATGAATTGCGAAATAAAATTAAGTACGGTATTAGAAAAATCTATCCCGGAATCTGAAAGAATTAATGATTATGACTTAGTGGATATGTTGGTTAAAAGGGACGCAAACACGGGAATAGCTTTATCAGATAGTGAGTATCCTTTGATATGGGACTTATAAAAAAATGTTTATGGAAAACTGGAAAAAAATATTAAGGAAAATGAAACTAGAAAGTATCAAACAAAAGGCTCCTGGGTTTTTTGAATTGTCTGGAGGTTTTGAAATGAAAACTAGACCTTATAAAGACAATTCAGCAAATGAGCTCACAAAATCTATTATTGATTTTATAATCTTTTCCGGTGGTGATGCGAACAGGATAAACACACAAGGTCAAATGAGAAAAATAGACGATCGTATGGTGTGGACAAATGGAAGCACAAGAAAAGGGACCGCTGATATTCACGCAATCTACCAAGGCAGAGCAATTAGTATTGAAGTAAAAATTGGTAGGGATAAGCTAAGTGAAAATCAAAAGAAAGAGGCAGAAAGAATTCAAAGAGCCGGGGGTTTATATTTCGTTGCAACAGACATGATATCATTCCTAGAGTGGTGGCAGAATCAATTTAGAGAAACAGCGGTTGGAAAGGTTTAAGGTTGGGTTCAATTCGTAACAGGAATAAATAATGAATTAAAAAAGCAAGTATAAAAATTATAAAAACAGATCAAAAAAATAATATCAGTTGACGTAACAGTTGACACAAACTTTTAAAAATAAACAAAATGGCACTAAATGTATTGGGAGCACCACTCGAATTTACAGCAGCACTTGACGCAAATGATTTTTCAAGTGGAATAAATAAAATTAGTTCGGACCTTACTAAAGTTGCCAATGATGCAGCAAAAACAGGAGACCAATTCAATAAAGATTTTGCGGCAAAACTTACCGGTTCAATGAAAGGGGTTGCTGAAAGTTCATCATTAGGGAAACAAGCAGTCGGGGGGCTTTTGACACAGTTGAGTTCTTTAATAAATCCAACTACCTTAATAACAACCGGTATGATTGCAGCCGGAGCCGCGATATACAAGTATGCTCAAAACTCTTCAGAGGCTTACAGGCAGCAAAAATTAATGAATGAGATCATTAGTGAGGGAGCAAAGAATTATGGAAGCACGGCCGGTAAGATTGATTTGTTGAAAGATAAATTAAATGATCTGTCCATACCACTAAAGCAACGGGCTGAAATTGCCAGAGAGTACAATAAGATCGCAGATGCATCAAACCAAATTGATCTTACTCAATTAAATAATTTATCGGAAATAAATCCAAAAATAGAATCTCAAATAAAACTCTTTAAACAGCGGGCAATTGCACGAGCTGCTGAATCTGTTGTTGCTCAAAAAGCGGAGCTACTGTTCAAAGCACAATTAGAATTTGATACAAAGTTTCCTCAATTGAATGGAAAGACAATTGACAAATTACAAAAGGATGCTGCTGCTGCTGTTGAAGAAGCAAAAAAGAAAGTGGGAGTAAGCGGTAAAATAAGCGTTAATGAATTATTGAATTTTGCGGATTTGCCAGACAGTGAATTGCAACAACTTGCTGAAAAAAATAACAAGTTTAAAATTCTTTTGGATGATAGAACAAAGAATATTTTATCCAATATTCAAAAACAACTTCAAGCCATTGACGGTTATAAGAAGGGGAGCAAAGCAGGTGCAAATGGAGCTTCTATTTACCAGTTTGTTGTTGACCAGGCACAAAAAGATTTAGATGAAACTTTAAATATTGCGTCCGGGCTTGTGGGGACTGAGGGGCTTACAACAAAAACAAAATCGAAAACCTCTGTAACAAAGGATCCGAAAGATGACAGCACTAATCAAATACTTTCTTTAAGAAAATCTTTGGTTGGGGATATAATAAACCTGCAAAGAGATGCTTCCCAAAGTGGACTTACAAAAGAGCAAAGTGAACTGGACAAAATAAATGAGAGGTACGAAACTGTCATAAAAAATCTTCAGGATTATAACACCAAGAAAAATGCATTTAATAAAAAGAATCCAACGGCCAATATCCCGGGCTTTACCGATGCAGACTTTGCTAAGGTGAACGCAGCAAAAAGTATTGAGCTAGCTAACACGACGGAAAAACAGGAAGCCGAGAAATACATTCAATCGATCGGAATGAAGAAAGCTGCTTTTGATAAATTTCAAGATTATCAAAGTCAACACCTGGGACTTAAAGCAGATGCCATTTATAAAGACGAATTGGATGGATTTAAAAATTATTTAGAATTTATTAATTCAGAAATTAAGAAAGTTTCTGCTTTGCCAGAAACAGCAGGTTCGGTTATAAAATTAGAATCACTACAAAAAATTAGAATAAAAACAATTCAAAGCGAAGGAGAAAAAGCCAAGGCCCAAGCTCTTCAGGATTATGCAAGTTTGTTGGATGCAACAAAAAATTATAATTCAGAGAAGCTTGCTATAAATGCCAGCTATAATCAAAAGGAAAAGGATCTGCAACAAAATCAATCTTTATTCACGGTTGAAGATTATGACACAATGTTCAGAGCATTGAAACAAGGCCGTGAAGATGATTTAAAAAGTTTGGATGATAACTTGATTTACCAAACGGAGGCTTACCGATTGATGAACACTAATATTTTAAATCTGTCCAAAGAAGGTGCAAAAAAAATAATTAAAGAGTTACAGAAAATATTGAAAGATGGTTTTACCACTGACACGGTTACAGGAATAAAACTTGAATTGACACCACAGCAAATTAAGGCTGTTCAAGATTCAATTGCTCAGTTTAAAGAGTTTGATAAACAGGCGAAGGAATTCATGGGATTATCTGCTGAAGAACAAAAAGCCATGATCGAATATGGACAGGTGGCAGCAGATTCTTTTCATCAATTAGGGGCTGCAATATCGCAAACAAATGAAGGATTGGGAGATACGCTTACCACTTTGGGAGACATAACACAAGTGGCAACAGATGCAGGATCTGCCATAACAAGTTTTGCATCTGGAGACATTGTAGGCGGTATAAAAGGCTCTATAAATGCAATTGTTGGAATATTTAATATCGGTGCCAAATCCAGAGAGTCTGCAAACAAAGCCAAAGCAGAATTGAAAGAGTATAATGATCTGTTGGTGACCGGGCAAGTAGATTATAACCAACTCTTGCGCGAACAGGCACGGACCCAAACCAGTATTAATGAACTCACTAACCAGGAACTTGCAGCAAGAAAAGAATTATTAAAAACCCAAAAACAACAGGCCCAGGCAGACTATGAAATTCTATTGCAGAAAATCAGATTAGAAGGATCTCAGATTACCGGCGAACATTTAAAAAAGTATGGAGGCGTTTTAGGTATTGGAAGAAAAACAAAAGTTGTAAAGGAACTGGCAGGATTAAGTGATACAGATTTTGGTGAACTGGAAAGATTATTCACTGAAGGAAAACTTGATGAAGCAACTACCAAATGGTACCAGGAACTTAAAAAAGTTCATGATGAAATTGAAGGCATTAATGAAAGCGAAGCGGATTCAATAAGACAGGCAGCACAGCGAGCAACGGCAACCACGGCTGACAGCATAGCAGACAGTATTGCTCAAGGGTTTGCAGATGGTAAAAGGTCCGTTGCTGACTTTGCGGATAATTTTGAGGACATAATGAGGCAATCTATTTTGAACTCATTTAAATACA
>JBDSHT010000255.1:0-6294 GCA_039918315.1 Ginsengibacter sp.
CCGAAATATCCGGCAATGAAAATTCATTTGCCACAGGCATCAATGAAATTCACAAAGTAAAAGAAGGAGACATTGTTTTTGTAGATCATCCAAAATACTATGACGCATGCCTCAACAGCGCTGCTACCTTTATTATTATTAACGCAAAAAAAGAAGTGCCTGAAGGGAAAACATTGTTTGTTCTTGATGATCCGTTTGAAGCCTATTTAAAAATTACAGAACACTTTCGTCCCTTTGTTCCGTCTAAAAAAATGATAAGCGATTCTGTTATCACTGGAAAGAATTGCATTATTATGCCCAATGTTTTTTTAGGAAACAATGTTGTGATTGGCGATGATTGTATCATTCATCCTAATGTTTGTATCTACGATAATTCTATCATTGGTGATCGTGTGGAAATACATTCGGGCACGATCATAGGCAGTGATGCATTTTATTATAACACAAAAAAAAATCGCGAAGCCTGGTTTAAAAAAATGAAAAGTTGCGGTATTGTAATTATCAAAGATGATGTGGAAATTGGTGCCAATTGCACCATTGACAGGGGTGTCAGCGATGCAACAATAATAGGCGCAGGCACTAAAATCGATAACCTTGTACATATCGGCCATGATGTGGAAACCGGAAATAATTGTCTCTTGGCATCGCAGGTAGGCATTGCAGGCGGCACTATTTTAGGGAATGGTGTGACGCTTTGGGGCCAGGTAGGAGTCAACAAAACGATAACTATTGGAGACGGTGCAGTGGTGATGGGACAGGCTGGAATTACCTCCAGCATTGAAGGCAATAAAACTTATTGGGGCACACCCATACAGGAATTTTTTAGCAAACGAAAAGAATTAGTTTTAATAAAACGACTTCCTGAAATCTGGGAAAAAGTGAAAGGAATAAAAAGTGCAGATGATGATGTTTTAAAATAATCGTTTGCATTTTGAAAAATATCAAACGCGGATTAAACTATCTATCAATTTTGAATCTCCTCTTCCACTTCTAACAGGTAATCATAAGGAAGCATGTCGCCAACCTTTTTAAAGGCCAGGTAACCATTGGTAATAATATCCTCCTGATCGTAATAATATCCATTTTGTTCAATTACCACATACTCACCTTTTGCAAATGTGAGTGTCGATAATTGAAATTTTTTCTTAGCTGTTGAATCTAATTTTGTATAAGCAAGTTCTGGCTTTTCTTTATTGTAGATTAAGGCTATCTCCAATTGATTCGGTCGAAATTCTACCACATTAGTACTGTCGTCTTTGGAATAATTTAAAGCCCCATACAGGTTGGGAATTTGAATAGGCATTTCTTCTTCTTTATTTTTTACGATAAACTGTAATTCAAATCCTTCCTCTTTTAATGTACGCTGGTAAAGGCTTCGCATAAAATGTAGCATGGAACCATTGTACGCGATCTCACGGTTTTCATCCCACTTCTGCAACTGCTCATCTGTGCCCTCCATCTCCACAAACAATGGTTGACCAATAAATAAATTGGTATTGGTATTGTAATTATTAATAAAAGAATCGATGGCAAATTTGATGGTATATCCGAGCGCGAAATTATCAACTACCAAAGGTTCGCGGGTAACAACTTTTAATTGATTCTTTTTTTTACTAAAATAAAATCGCAGCACCTCCGGATTTTTTATCACACATTCACTTGCAAACTTTGATTGCCCGATAAAGTTCTCGGTGAAGAACGCACCATACTTTTGCCATCCATCTTTTACTTCGTTGCTAAATGCAATTGACACCTCTTCCATCGATTTCATCTCAGGAGATAATTCTACAAGAAGGCTATCCCGCGATGGAGTAGATTGATTCACGCGAATGTTTTCCGTTTCATAGCCTGTGAATGTAATCGCGATATTGTAACCGCCATTAGGCAGGTAAAGACGAAATTCACCATCAGAATTTGTTGCAGTTCCCTGCGTTGTATTTTGTGCAAAAACGGAAGCTCCCTGCAAAGGCTGTCTTGAGTTTTTGTCTAAAACTTTTCCTCTAATAACATAACCTTGGGTTTGTGAGATACCGCATGTTGACAACAAAATAAAGCTCAACAAAAGTGTAAGTGATATAATTTTAGAGGAAGTAAATTTCATGGGGAGGATTTTTTTAAAGCTGGTATTTTTCTTTCAACGCAATAACCGTATTGTGTATTGTATCCTTAATTTTTGTGAATTTAAAATCCGGAAACGCCTTTAAAAATTTACTGGTGTCAAAATATACTTTTGCCTGCGCAGTGCGTGCGGTTTCTTTAGTCAGCAAATGTTTTTTTCCGGTTATCATTGATTTAATAGCTTCCATTCGCCAAACAAATTCAGCCAAAAAAGGAGTTACCTTTTTATACGGCGGTTTCTTTCCAAACTCCGCGGCAATCTCTGAAAAAATATATTGGTAAGGTAAGTTCTCCCCGTTGATTATAAATCGCTGCCCGGAGATATCACTATTCATTAACAAAATCATTGACTTCGCCACATCCTTTACATCTACAAAACCTGAGACACCTTCTGTAAACCATTTGAATTCATTATAAGCCGTTTTGAAAATAACAGCAGAACCCGTCTCCCAATTATTTCCTCCCAATATCACCGTCGGGTTTACTATTGCAGCCTGCAATCCTTCACCAATACCACGCCACACCTCCAGCTCTCCCAGGTATTTCGATTTACCATAAATGCTGTTACTCGTTTCCTCCGACCAGTTCATTTGTTCAGTAATCGTTTGGTCTTTTCTTATCCGCCCCAAAGCGGCAACAGAACTTACGTGGACTAATTTCTGAACACCACAGATTATACACGCATTCACAACATTTGCTGTTCCTTCCACATTAATTTTTAGCAAACGATATTTTTCCGCAGGATCAAAAGAAACAATTGCTGCGCAATGAAAAACATGGGTGGCTCCCTCCAGAGACTCCTCCAATTTTACAACATCTAAAATGTCGCATTGAATCATGGATAGATTGGGATGAATTATAGAAACAGGCGTAACATTAAATAACGCCTTTACGTGATACCCTTCAGCAAGTAATTGCTTCAGCAATTCTTCACCCACAAGTCCCGAAGCACCTGTTACCACTATGTTACGGGTTAATATATCTTCATCAGAAAATTCGTTTTCCTGCAACATTTTTTATTTCTATAATTTAAATAATGAAATTATTTGGAAGCATATTCATAAAATCCTTTCCCGGTTTTTTTACCCAATTCATTGTTCTTCACTTTCTCAATTTGTAAAGGAGAAGGTACAAATCTTGGAGCATTATTGAATGCTTCATACATGCTTTCTGTAACCGCCAGATTTATATCCATTCCAATAAGATCCATCAATCTAAAGGGTCCCATTTTAAAACCTGTCGCTTCCAAAATCTGATCAATCTCTTCGTAAGTAGCAATGCCTTCTGAAGCAATTTTTAATGATTCTAAATAATAATGTCTTGCAACGCGATTAACAATGAAGCCCGGCGCATCTTTACACATCACAGGCTGCTTGCCCATTTGCTTACAAATTTCAAAAACTTTATTGGCAACAATATCATCGGTTTGATTTCCTCTTACCACCTCTACCAATTTCATAATATAAGCAGGGTTAAAGAAATGCATTCCCACCACACGCCCTGGGTTATTGACTTTTTCCTGGATTGAAGAAACAGAAAGAGAGGAAGTGTTAGTGGCAAAAATTACGGATTCATCATTGAACTCAGCAAGTTGGTTGAATAAAGAAATTTTTGCTTCTACCTTTTCAATAATTGCTTCGATAATTAAAAATCCCGTGCAATGTTGAATGTCATTTACAAAATGAATTCGGTTAAAAATTTCATCTTTTTCAATTGATGATATTTTATTTTTATCTAAAAGATATTGTAGATTTTTTTGAAGGGCAGTTTTGGCTTTTTGTAAAACAACTTCATTTACATCAAACAGAATAGTATCAAAACCCGCTTGTGCAGCAACCTGCGCAATGCCACTGCCCATAGTGCCTGCGCCGCAAATACAAACAGATTCTACCATTTTTTTGAGTTGAAATAATTATGAATCAAATCCATTATCGTAACTAAACGGCACTTGTAAATTGCTTTAAAAATCTTACATCATTTTCGCTAAAGATTCGTAAATCTTTGATCTGGTATTTAAGCATGGTAATGCGTTCAATACCCATTCCAAATGCAAACCCTGAATATTTTTTTGAATCAATTCCGCAATTCTCCAGCACATTCGGATGTACCATTCCACAACCTAAAATTTCTACCCAACCGGTATGCTTACATACATTGCAACCCACGCCACCACAGATAAGGCAACTAATATCCATCTCGGCACTTGGCTCTGTAAAAGGAAAATAGGAAGGCCTGAAACGAACTTTTACATCAGAACCAAACATCTCTTTCACGAAGAAATACAATGTCTGTTTTAAGTCAGCAAAGGAAACATTATCGGCAATGTATAATCCCTCTACCTGGTGAAAAAAACAATGCGCCCTTGCACTGATTGTTTCATTGCGATACACCCGTCCCGGGCAAATAATGCGTATAGGTAAAACTCCTTTTTCCATCTCACGCACTTGCACACTGCTCGTGTGCGTGCGCAACATCCAGGCGGGATCTTGCGAAACATAAAACGTATCCTGCATATCTCGCGCAGGATGATTTTCGGGCAAATTGAGCGCGGAGAAATTATGCCAGTCATCTTCAATTTCGGGACCTTCAGCAATTGCAAAACCCAATCGTTGAAAGATTGAAACAATCTTATTTCTTACCAGACTAATAGGATGCCTGGTGCCTATAGGCAATGCATCTCCGGGCAGCGAGAGATCCATTCCACTCTCTTCTTTTACAGTCGCAGTTCCGGTTGTAGTTTTTAATTGCTCGTAGGTATTTTCAGCAAATATTTTCAGATCGTTCAACACTTTTCCCATCTCTTTTTTATTCTCCGGAGACACCTGTCTCATTTCTCCCATAATTGCTTTTATGGATCCATTTGACCCAAGAAACTGAATGCGAAAAACTTCAGAGGGATTATTATCTTCTGACACGAACGAGGATATTTCGTTCTTCAAATTTTCTACCCGTTGCAATAAATTTTCCATAAACGCGAAGTTAAGTCAAAGACTTATTTAAAGATTTAGGTTCGAAAGGAGAAAAATAATTTCTTCCCTCATCTAATTTGTAATATTATTCTTTTAGGTTTGCCCTCAAAAATAAATAAAGAATGTACGATCTGCATGAATTTTTATTACCCGTAAATGCTGCTGCTCTCAATAACGACAATGCCTATAATGATCGTCAAATGGCAAGTGTAATAGGCATTTATGAAGATGAGTTTCCGGACCTGGAAAATGTGGACATAGTAATTTTAGGCATCAATGAATTCCGGGGAAATGGTTTTGTTGCCAAAGAAAATAGCGCAGATGCGGTAAGGCGGCAATTTTATCAATTGCATTGCTGGCATCAGGATATTTCCATAGCCGATATTGGAAATGTAAAATGTGGCGCGTCCATAACGGATAGTTATTCTGTGGTAACAATGATCATTAAAGAATTGTTGCAATTAAAAAAGACAGTGATTATTTTGGGAGGCTCTCATGATATTACTCTTGCCCAGTATTTTGCTTATAAAGATGTCAATCAAATCATTAATGCCACTGTGATTGATGCTACCATTGATTTAAGAAGTGAATCTTCTCTGCGAAGTGAAAACTTTTTAATGGAAATGTTGACGGCGGAGCCGAACATGGTAAGGCAATACAATCACATTGGATTTCAAAGTTATTTCGTACACCCTCACATGTTAGAAACGATCGATAAGCTTCGGTTTGATTGTTTCCGGGTGGGCACGGTAAAAGAGCAACTTGAAGAAATGGAGCCCGTGATAAGAAGTTCAGACATGGTAAGTTTTGACATTGCCGCCATAAAAAATAGTGAAGCACCTGCAAGTTGTTGTAGCCCAAATGGGCTCACCGGTGAAGAAGCGTGTAGCCTTATCCGTTATGCAGGCATGAGTCCACAGCTTTCCACGTTAGGTATTTTTGGATACGATGCAGCGAAGGATAATAAAGAACTTACGGCACTTCAAATTGCACAAATGATTTGGTACTTTATTGACGGAAGAAGTCGCAGTAAACAGGAAGCAGGCCTTGATGAAAAACATCATTTTAATGAATACCATACTGCGTTTGCAGAGATAGACACTGTGTTTGTACAAAGCAAAAAAACCGGGAGATGGTGGATGCAGTTACCCAATAAAAAAATGATTCCCTGTAGTTATAATGATTACCTGGTAGCCAGCAATAATGA
>JBDSHT010000256.1:0-3858 GCA_039918315.1 Ginsengibacter sp.
CGATCTGCACCATGTTGGGAGCATAAATTCTTTATGGCCTGAGTAAATAACGAGAGTAGTGCAAACTCACAAGTTTCAAAAACGGTTAAGGTCTTTGAATACCATTTACTCTTTGCTAAACAAGCTTATAGATGCACGGGAATTTGTTTCATGTGCAACAAACCGAGCGTAGAAAATCCAAAGAATGTTTTAAAATTTCTCACACCATTCAACATTTTAAATATCTTTTGCAATAGTATTTTTAAGAGGAATGATTGTCATCATAAAATTCTTATAAAAAGGTTTTTTTGTCTTTATTTATTAATTTCGCATTCTAATTTTTCAGAGGCCGTGAATTTAAAGCAAGCCTTTTTAATAAAAACAGTTACCTGAATAAAAGACATTAAACCACACCAACAAATGAAACCAATTATTTATTCCTGCTCCGGATGTTCCAGTGCTGCACAAATGGCCAACTACATGGCAATTCAAATTGATAGAAAAGGAATCGCAGACATGTCGTGTATTGCCGGAGTTGGCGGAAATGTGAAAAAATTAGTAAACACTGCGAAAGCCGGCAGACAAATTATTGTAATCGACGGCTGTCCCCTCGCCTGCTCCAAGGCTTGTTTGAGTCATCATTCGATAGAGCCTGATTTGCATTTTGAACTCACAAGCTTTGGCGTAAAAAAACAAAACCATGTAGATTTTGAAAAGGAACAGGCAGACCAACTTTTAGATATGATACTGGAAAAAATTGATGAGCGCACGAGTGAGCCTCTCCAAATCCATTCTTCTGTTAGCCTGAAATGATCTCTGGTAACAGAATATAGAACCTTTGAAAACGCATGTAGAAAAGGCTTTCAACCCTTTCGGCTCTAATGTTTATCTACACCGAAAGTAAAATAGCCACGTAATGGCAAACAGCCGCAGCCAATACAAAAAAATGCCAGACTGCATGATTGTATGGATATTTTTCCCAGAGGTAAAAAAGAACTCCTAAAAGATAAAGACCTCCACCAACTAAAATCATCATCATTACATCACCTGGAATTTGGGTGAAGAATGTGCGACCGCCTACTACCAGGATACCTCCCATTGCTACATAAACAATCGTTGAAATAATATTCCATTTCCCTGTAAAAAAAATCTTGAAGACAATTCCAAATGCAGTCAGTCCCCATAATACAATTAGCAACGTAATGCCAAAAGTGTTATTCATATAAATTAATAAAAATGGAGTGTAGGTCCCTGCAATCAAAAAATAAATACTGATGTGGTCGAGAATTTCAAAAACCCGTTTTGCCTGAGCATGTTGAAACCCGTGATAGAGCGTGGAGAAAGTAAAAAGTTGCAAGAAACAAAAACCATAAATAGCAGCGCCAATAACACCCGAAGTATTATTACTTTTTATGGCAAAGGCTATCAGAATTGGAATGCTTACAATCCCGAAAATAATTCCAAAGCCATGTATGATACTGTTTACAAGTTCTTGTTGAATTCGTGAATTGGTTGGCGAGGCTTGCATGGGAGTAAATTGAAAAGAAAAAATGTCAATTGACAATTCTGCAAAGTTATCAAAATCGTTGCAGCCATTTCAATGATTGTACATCACATCTTCATTCAACGATAAGGTGGATAAGAGAGATTATGCGAAAGTTCGAATTCAATTTCCGCTCTTTTTCAACTCGTGAATTCGTAATATAAATTTTATTAAATTTAGACAGTCCAGGCTTCCGGACTCTTCACCTTTTTCAAAATCTCCTTCTGCCTGAGCCATTGAATTAGTGAGATGCGCAAAACAAATAATGGGATAATTTTTAACTGCCGATAAAGCGTAAAGTGCTGAGGCTTCCATTTCCACACAATCTATTCCCTTCTGTTTCATGTGATTAATAGCGCGTTGTGTTTCCCTGTAAGGAGCATCAGTCGTCCAGCTACTTCCTTCAAAAAACGGGCACTCTGAATTTAGTGTATTAGATTGTAAAACCCTTAACAGGCCAGCATTCAAGTCAGCAGGTTCATCTGGTGGTAAATAATGATAGCTGGTACCTTCATCGCGGACAGCATTTGTTATTAACGCAAATGTTTTGGTGCTTGATTTCTCTTTAATGATACCTGCTGAAGTGATACTCAGAAGTAAACTGCAACCAGAAACAAATAATTGTTCAGCAACTAAAACGGCATAAGGCGAGCCAACAACACAGGGAATGATACCTATAATCTCGTTGTCAATTTGAAAGGAATAAAGTAAGGAATGATAACATGCCCAGCAATCATTTTTTATGGCAGAATGATTTTTTATAAGATAGTCAGCTAAGTCTCCATCAGGATCGAGCACACAGATGGGAGGCACATCACACTTCTCTATTTTTTTTTGCCTTCTTGCTTCACGAAGCAGATTTTCCGGAAGAAATACTGAAGGGCTTTTACAGTATTTCTGATCTAAAATATTAGCCATAACACAATCACACGAAACAGTTTTATTTGCTATTTCAAATGCAAATATATCCCATTGATAAAAAGGCAGAAATTTTGCCTAATCCTACTTTTACAATCTGTAGGTTATAGGCTCTTTTAATTCTGAATTGTTCTAAAACTTATTTTATCATATTGTATAAAATTCAACAAGAGTGAGCTTACTATCATTAATTATTTCTGAAAATGTATTTGCCACCTTATGTATTCTTTACTTCTTCATAGGTGATTTCTTCCACCCCATCTTTAGCATTTTTTTGTGTGGGAACAGAACAATTTCCTGCTCCACAACAACCGGTATTTGTTATTGATGCAAATAAAAAGAAACCGGCAACAGCACCTATTAGCATGTCATGCGTTTGTATTGCCTGCACCATAAAAATGATACCGAACGCTAACCGAAGCCAGCGCATAAAATGCCAGTTTGTAAATAAAGTTTGTTTAATAGTTTCCATGTCTTAAGTAATTTTATTTTGCAGTCCCATCCAGGAACCGCCGTTATATACTTCAGTAAATCCTTTCGATTTTAATATGCCTTTTGCAGAGCCGCTACGCATGCCAGAAGCACAACAACAAATAATGCATTTATCTTTTTTCAATTTTGATAAATTACTACCAAGGCTATCCAACGGCATGTTTAAAGAGCCTTTGATATGACCATTTCGATATTCACCGGGAGTGCGAACATCAACAATTATGGCGCCTCTACTCATCATTTCCGCGTAATCTGCCTTTGGTCCTAATCCAAATAATTTTCTTAAAAAACTCATTTTATTTTCAATTTATTTTTTTAAAAATGTAACTGATAATTTACTTCCGTCCATCCCCCACCATTCTCACATTGTATTCCATAGCTCTTCAAAAATTGGGCGGCATTGCCACTTCTTGCACCACTGGCACAGCAAAGTATAATTGGAAGTTTCATTTGCTTTATTTCATCGATTCGCTGTGGCAATTCCTGCAAAGGTATATTAATACTACCCTCTACATTGCCACACATAAATTCTGCAACAGAACGAACATCAATAATAATTGTATCACTCATTTGTTGAAATATTTTTTTCTTTTTTAAAACTCCTAAAAAGTAACCCACCCATCAATGCACCATACAACGTACTGTTTACGGGCTTTGATGTGATGGCACAGGTACCACTGTTGCAACCTACAAAGTAAAAATAAAGATAACCGGCAGCGGCCCCAATCACTATACCTACTATGGTAAGTCGGTGTTTAGATAAAAATACTTTTGCTTTCATTGTATTGTTTCTTTGAAAAAACGTTCGATTAATTTCACGCTTCAATAAGTGCCTCTTTAGTAATTTCCTCTTTGTTATTAAAAATTTGAACACCGTTATAATTTACCTCCCAGGTTACAGGCAAAGCCTTCTTAAGCATACTGCT
>JBDSHT010000257.1:0-18394 GCA_039918315.1 Ginsengibacter sp.
AGTTGCATATTTACCATCTTATTATCTTCCACCCTACCCAATTGAATCATTGCTGTGGTAGAGA
Source organism: Ginsengibacter sp. (assembly GCA_039918315.1). Taxonomy (GTDB): domain Bacteria; phylum Bacteroidota; class Bacteroidia; order Chitinophagales; family Chitinophagaceae; genus Ginsengibacter. The sequence continues at coordinate 65 of JBDSHT010000257.1, forward strand.
TCATATTAAGCACCATTTTCTGAGCAGTACCACTTTTCATTCTTGTGCTACCCGTTACAAATTCAGGACCTACAATAACTTCAACAGGGAAATCTGCAGCAGCACTCACGGGAGAGTGTGGATTACAGGAAATGCTTCCTGTAGCAATATTGTTTTCACGACATTTTTTCAGTGCGCCAATTACATAGGGAGTAGTACCACTGGAGGCAATACCGATTACAGCATCTTTTTCATTGACACCATATTCCTCTAAGTCCAGCCATCCCTGCATGGTATCATCTTCTGCATTTTCAATCGCGTTTATTATTGCCTTTTCGCCACCGGCGATAATACCGACAACAAGCCCCTGCGGTACACCGTAGGTTGGTGGACATTCGCTTGCATCTAGTATTCCCAATCGTCCGCTGGTGCCCGCACCAATATAAAAAAGACGACCACCTTTCAGCATTTTTTCTGATACCATTGCAATCAACTTTTCAATTTCCGGCAGCGCTAATTTTACAGCAGCGGCTACTTTTTCATCTTCATTATTGATGTTAGATACAATCTCTCTTATTGACATCTTTTCTAGAAATCGGTAGTTGGAGGCCTTTTCTGTAATTCTGTTAAACACCATAGGGAAATTCTTTTGTCAAAACTATTACTTCAATTTTAAAAATAAAAGATTGTTTATTGTAAAAGCTAATTTAATTAATGAATTTTTCAAAAGTCCTTAATTTTTGCTAAATATCATTCAATGTTTCGTTGAATTATTTTGTTACGTAATTTACACCCCTTCATAAAAAAATGCCATACATGAAATCTTTTGCCACCGTCTTTCTTCTGCTTACCATAACTTTTTCTTCAGTTTCCGCCCAGGATTTCAATGCCAATATCTCGCGATATGCGCAGGATTATGCACAGGAGCGACTGTATATTCACTTCGATAAATCTTCCTACGCCCCTGGAGATTCCATTTGGTTTAAGGTGTATGTTATGGAACAAGTTATGCCTGCTGATAAAAGCAAGACGGTGTATTTGGATTGGTCTGATGAGAAAGGAAAGTTGTTGTACCGAACCAGTAGTCCTCTTGCAGAAGGAACCACCTACGGGCAATTTGCCGTTCCGGCAAAATATGCAGGCCAGTATGTTCATGTAAAAGCTTACACCCGTTGGATGCTTAATTTTGATACTGCATTTCTTTATAATAAAGACATTAAAATTCTTTCTAACAAACCCAATCTGGCTTTGGCTAAAAATAAAATTACTCCTGAAATAACTTTCTTTCCTGAAGGCGGAGATGCCATCGAAGGTGTGGTAAATAAAATTGCTTTTAAAGCAAATGACCAATATGGTCGTCCTTTATTAATTAAGGGAAATGTGCAATCGACAAAAGGTACTAACGTTGACAGTCTGAACATAATCCATGATGGAATGGGTTATTTTTATTTGAACCCAACTGAAGGTGAAACCTATATTGCAAAATGGAAAGTTGCTGGTACCACTCAGGAATATACTACCCCAATTCCTGATATCAAAAAAATGGGACTTGCCATGCAGGTTACCCAGGTAAAAAATAATAAAGCATTTTCTATTGTTGGCTCTGACGAGTTCACAAAAAGCGGAAGCCAATTTCATGTGTTAGGAACCATGTATCAGCAGCCAGTTTTTACCATCACAAGAGAATTCAAAGATGGTGCTATCCAGGGAATTGTTCCTACGGATGCTCTTCCTTCCGGGATTCTAACGATCACCGTTTTCGATAATAAATGGACGCCACTTGCTGAACGCATCACCTACATCAATCATGAAGAGTATGTTTTTAAACCAGACTTTGAAGTGATGCACTGGGGGTTAAATAAACGTGCAAAAAATATTATTGAGATAAAAGTCCCCGATAGTCTTGTGGCCAGTTTATCAGTGTCAGTTACAGATCTTGAAATTGATGCAGACAGCAGCGACAACATCATTTCACATTTTTTATTGACAGGTGATTTGAAAGGAAAAGTTTACAACCCGGCTCATTATTTCATCAACAATTCAGATTCTATATCAAGACAACTTGATCTTGTAATGCTTACTCATGGCTGGCGTAGGTTCAATTGGGAAAATGTAGTTAAAGGAAATTTTCCAAAAATAGATTATCCCAGGGATTCAACTTACATGACTATTTCCGGTAAAATTTATGGAGCATCTTCTGTGCAATTAAGAGATGCGGGAAGTATTATATTATTGTATAGCCAGGATAAAAGGCCTAGTGAGATTTTTACAGTTCCCATTGCCGCAGACGGTAGCTTTAATGATCCAACCCGAATCTTTTTTGATACCTCAAAAATATATTATCAACTACCTAAAAAGAAAGGGCTCGATGATGCATCGGTTCAGTTTATGCAAAATAAAATGGGGCCACTTACAGGCAATTCTTTTGCCTCTGGAGCTTATGATAATCGCTCGTCAGATACCTCGGGAAATGCACGGCATTTTAAATTGTCCGCTGCAACACTCAATGAACTGGAATTTTTTGGAGGCAAGTTGCTTGATGCAGTTACTATAAAAAAGAGGACAAAGACACCGATGCAATTGCTGGATGAAAAATATGCTTCTGGTTTATTCCAGGGAGGTGATGCAATGCAGTTTGATCTTAGAACTGATACACGAGCATTAAGTGCAAGAAGTATTTTTAGTTATTTGCAGGGAATGGTGGCAGGCTTACAGATCAATGAAACTCAGAATCCGCCATCAGTGATATGGCGCGGCGGTGCTCCGCAGTTTTTTATAGATGAATCGCCCGCTACAACTGATCTCATTTCTTCTATTTCTGTTTCAGATGTTGCCTACATCAAAGTGCTTAGGCCGCCATTCATCGGTGCTGTAGGCGGCGGTGCAAACGGAGCAATTTCTATTTATACAAAAAGAGGTGATGATGTAGAAAGCAAGCCTGGAGAAGGATTGGCAAATAATACTGTTACCGGGTACACCGCAATAAGACAGTTTTATTCTCCAAACTATACCGTTGAAATCCGGGACGATAAAAAGGATTTGCGTACCACGCTTTATTGGAATCCGGAAGTACTGACCAGACCAGGAAATAATTCTGTGATTTTAAGTTTTTACAATAATGATGTAAGCAACGGCTTTAGAGTAATCATTGAAGGAATGACAAAAGACGGAAGGCTTGCACATTATCAAACTACATTGGAATAATACAATTGGTTCAGATACTTTTTTGATAAGAAATAAAACTTTTAATTGACCAATTAAGTTTTGGAAGAATGATATTTTATTAATCCTTCAGTGGGACTTTTGTAAATATTACCCAACTGTAATCCATAACCAAAACATAATTCTTTTACAACATCTTTGAATCCATAAGCAATACCTCCGGTAAAGTGAACCGGCAAATGAGTGCTTTCGCGATAGCGGATAATGTGAGTAAAGAAAAAATCATTCAAGCCATCTTCAATTATATTTTCAATCATATAATGCCCACGGTTTTCTGCAAGGAATATGGCAAATGAAGCCAGGTAACGGTTTGGTAACGGCTTTTTATAAACGGCTTCCAAAATTTCCGATGGAGTAGTTACGAAGCGCGCATCAAAAAGTGCCCTTAAATCCTTATCAAAAATATCATATAAAAAATGCTGAATTACTTTTTTACCGAGGTAGGCTCCGCTTCCTTCGTCACCTAAAACATAACCAATACCAGGGCTGTTTTTTACAATTTTTTTTCCATTAAAATAACAGGAATTAGATCCCGTTCCTAAAATACAAGCAATCCCTTTTTCATGTCCGCATAGTGATTTAGCTGCTCCCGACAAATCATTGTCAACCACAATTTTTGCCGCAGGAAATAATTTTTTAAAAGCCCTCGCAACAATACTGGCATTGGCTTTACTCTTACATCCGGTTCCATAAAAATATATCTCATCAATCGAAATTTTCTTTAGATGAGGCAAAGCTTCAGTGGCAATTATATTCTCAATTCCTGGTGTGTCCAAAAAATAAGGGCTCATTCCCTGGGTCGTAAAAATCAAAGGTTTTTTATTCTTCAAAAGGCACCATTCTGTTTTTGTGGAACCGCTATCTAAAATCAATTTTATTTCATTCATCTATATGTCAGGTTAATTAATGAAATTTGCATTTCTCAAAATAAAATTAGACAATAGTAGAGTATGCACAAGAAAAAATTACAGGTTTGGCTTCCTTTTATCCTCAGTATTTGTATGGTTGCCGGAATGTTTATAGGATATAGAATAAAAGGAAACATGCCGAACCAAAGCATATTTTACATTGAAAAACAAAAGCCTGTTCAGGAGGTTTATGATTTGATTGAAAAAAAATATGTTGACGATGAAAACCTTGATTCTATTGGAAACATCGCGATAGAATCTATGCTTTCCACTCTTGATCCTCACTCAATTTATTTACCGGTGCGCGATCTTAAAGAAGCGAATGAAGATTTGATGGGAGTCTTTTTTGGAATCGGCGTAGAGTTTAATATTTTGAACGACACTACAAATGTCATCAACGTGATAGAAAACGGCCCTTCCGAAAAGGCAGGTTTAAAGACGGGGGATAAATTTTTAAAAGTAAACGACTCAATAATTGCAGGTAATAAAACCACATCCGAAACATTGAAAAATTTACTTCGTGGTAAAGCCGGAAGTAAAGTAGATATAACTTTTGTTAGGAATGGCAATCAAAAAACTATCTCTGTAACCCGAGGATCAATTCCCATATATAGTCTGGATGCGGCTTACATGCTTACGGACACCATCGGCTATGTCCGGTTAAATAAATTTGCAGAGACTACCTACAAGGAATTTATGCGCGCCATGGAAAAGCTGCAGGGCTTAGGAATGAAAAGCCTGGTGTTCGACTTGCGTGATAATGGTGGTGGAATTTTAACTGAGGCAATTAACATTGCTGATGAATTTTTAAGTGGAAATAAACTCATTACTTATACAGAGGGAGCACACTCTCCAAGAAAAGATTACAAGGCAAATAAAGATGGGGTTTTTGAAAAAGGGAAATTAATTGTGCTTGCCAATGAAGGAACTGCTTCCGCAAGCGAAGTACTCATTGGTGCGTTACAGGATTGGGACAGAGCAACAATTGTAGGTCGCCGTACTTTTGGTAAAGGGCTGGTGCAGGAGCAATATGAGTTAAGTGACGGCTCAGGTTTAAGGCTAACCGTTGCCAGGTATTTTACACCTTTAGGAAGAGGAATTCAAAAGTCATATAAGAAAGGATTGGAAGCGTATAGCCATGATTTGATCGATCGGTTTAAAAATGGTGAAATGACTTATGGAGACTCAATTAAACACGTTGACTCAAAACAATACGTAACTAAAGATGGAAACATTTTATTTGGCGGTAGTGGCATTTCTCCTGATGTATTTGTAGGATATGACACTACGATTTTTGATAAAGAAGTGATGAAAGCCTTGATTCGAGGAACTCTTGGCGAATATACTTACATCAATTTTCTGCATCAACAGCAGAAGTTTGCAAAATATAAGTCACCTAAAAATTTCAATACTAATTTTTCTGTCGATCTGCCTACGCTCAATAGCTTAAAAGCTTTTGCAGCAAAGGATTCCATTTATTTAAATATTGATAACCCAAAACAAAGAGAAGATCTTTCCAGGCAATTAAAAGTTTTAACGGCTCGTCAACTTTGGCGCACCGAAGGATTTTATATCGTCAATAATTCTTATGATGTGATGGTAAAAAAAGCACTTGAATTATTCGCTGTGAAGCCTTAATTATCTTTACCGAAACTGCCTTCCTTTTAAATTTTTTATATTTACACAAATCAGCAATTATGTGGAAGAAAAACATTTTAGAAACCATTGGAAATACTCCTTTAATACAATTAAATAAGATTACAAAAGACCTGCCCTGCACGGTTTTAGCTAAAGTAGAATATTTTAATCCCGGCAATTCAATTAAGGATCGCATGGCAGTAAAGATGCTTGAGGTGGCAGAGCAAGAAGGTAAATTAAAACCGGGCGGCACTATTATCGAAGGCACGTCTGGAAATACAGGAATGGGCCTTGCATTGGCTGCGATTGTAAAAGGATATAAATGCATTTTTACCACCACCGATAAGCAATCGAAAGAGAAGGCTGATATTTTAAAAGCTGTGGGTGCTGAAGTTATTGTATGCCCAACCAATGTGGAACCTGAAGATCCACGCTCTTATTATTCTGTTTCAAAAAGGCTTTCTGAAGAAGTACCAAATTCATGGTATGTAAATCAGTATGATAATCTGGCTAATCGTCTTGCGCACTACGAACAAACAGGGCCTGAGATATGGGAGCAGACTGAAGGAAAAATCACTCACCTGGTTGTGGCAACAGGTACTGGCGGCACTATCGTTGGAACCGGAAAGTACCTGAAAGAAAAGAATCCAAATGTCAAAGTGTGGGCCATTGATAGTTATGGTTCCTTATTAAAAAAGTTTTTTGAAACCGGCGAAGAAGATGTTAAAGAAGTGTATCCCTACATAAGTGAAGGTTTTGGTGAAGATTTTGTTCCGGAAAATTATGATATGCAATACATTGATCTGTTTGAAAAAGTAACAGATAAAGAAGGTGCGGTGATGGCGCGAAGAATTGCAAAAGAAGAAGGTCTATTCTGTGGATATAGTGCTGGAAGCTGTTTACAGGGCGTAATGCAGTTGAAGAAAGAACTTAAAAAAGATGATTTGGTGGTTTGTATATTTCATGACCATGGTAGCCGCTATGTTGGTAAAATTTATAATGATCAATGGATGATGGAACGCGGTTTCCTGGAAGTAAAAACTTTTAAAGACCTGGTAAGCGGACGTGGTGAACAAAAATTAGTAACTGTATCGCCTGATCAAACTGTAGCAGAAGCAATTCAAATAATGAAAGAATTCGACATTGAGAATATTCCGGTTCTTAAGGATAATGAAATCATTGGTTCATTAAGTGAAGGCGGTTTGTTTAATCACATTCTTAATAATCCGGAAATAAAAAGCCAGTCGGTTTCATCAGTGATGGAAAAAGAATATCCTGTTGTTGCATTCGAAATGCCGGTTGAAAAACTAAGTCAACTAATCTCCAAACATAATGGCGCGGTATTAAGTAAAGATGAAAGCGGCAACCATCATATTGTTACAAAATATGACATCATACAAAGCCTTGCGAAGTAAAAATAGACTTGCAGTTTTATGCCTGTTTATAAAAATATCCGCTCAATACATCATACATAAAAAGTAGTTTTTAGAAAATGCAAAATGTTAGCCAACTCTAATACACTGCTGTAAACTGAGAAGAATCTTTGCAAGCAAAACTAATTTGTAATGCAAAGCAAAGTCCTTTAAACGCTAACATACAACTGGTTGTAAATTTTAGATAAAATAGAATTTTAATTGTAATTAAAATAAAAAAGTAGAATTACGAATTGGTTTGTTCGTGGAATTACTTCAAGTAAATCTGCAATTTTACGAACGCTTCCGTAAAATCATAGATCACAAAAAAGAGCAATACTGCCCTTTCATACTTCCAGTAGCGCACTATCTTTGTTCCAGAAGTTGATTGATGTTGATTTAGGCATTAATCAAAAAAATATCCAAATATCCATTCGAAAAAAGATTCTATCCAAGTATCCGAAAAAATCGAAAAAATCCAATATCAGTCAACTTCTAATTTTTTCCAATTATCCGCTCTTTGCAAAAAGTAAAGATTTAAAAAACCAGTTTTATTTTGATAATGATCTTATCCCTCATTACAAAAATGAAAAGAAATCCTGCTTGTGAAATTCTATTATCCAGAATGAGAAACTGATCCGACCTATTTAAAGCCAGAAGCTGAAACCAGGAAATAATTTACTGGAAAAAGTCCCAAGGAATTTGCGAAAAGCAAATTAAAAAATTAAAACTTCCGTAGCTAATGTTACGGAAGTTTTTCATTTAGGGGTATATTGAAACCATGATTCTTACCGAAAATAATTTTCCGTTTAAATCCTATTCACGAATTATTTCACTGGTTCCTTCCCAAACAGAATTATTGTATTACCTGGGATTAGATGAGGAGGTAATTGGCATCACTAAGTTTTGTGTTCATCCTGCAAATTGGTTCCAAAACAAGACAAGAGTTGGAGGTACAAAGAATATCAATTTGAAAATAGTCAGCGATTTAAATCCTGATCTTGTTTTTGCCAATAAAGAAGAAAATGTAAAGGATCAAATAGAAGCAATTGCAGCCCAGTGTGATGTTTGGGTGACTGACGTAAATAATTTAAGCGAAGCGCTCCAGATGATAAATGATGTAGGCCAACTAACCGGCACTTTTGAAAAGGCTGAAGGATTGGCGCACCTTATTCAAGCTGGTTTCGATGGACTGAAAAATAAATTGAATTCATCATCTCCAATTAAAGCTGCTTATTTTATATGGCAAGAACCGTATATGGTGGTTGCGGGCAATACTTTTATAAATGATATAATGAAGTATTGTGGCCTCATAAATATTTTTCAGGATAGCGAACGCTACCCCCAGATCGAATTAGAAGAACTCATTGAAAAAGATTGCGAACTGGTTTTGCTCTCTTCAGAGCCCTACCCTTTTACCAAAAAGCATAAAGATTTCTTTCAAAAAAAATTACCAGGCAAAAAGATTTTATTAGTCGATGGTGAAATGTTTAGCTGGTACGGAAGCAGGTTATTAAAAGCCGTTGACTATTTTAATAAATTAAATCTGCAAATAAATTCAAGCGATTGATACTTCACCAGGTCAGCTTGGTGAAAACTTACTTATGACGAGAGCAGACCTTCGTTTATAAATCCAAAATTTCTTGTAGGTTTGCATACACTAAAAAAATCATCTTAATGGCATCGAAAAAAATTCAAGAAATCTTAGGCGACAAAGCAGAAAGCCTGCTTAACCACACGTGTAAAATAGATAAATCGACTCTTACATTGCCATCCCCAACTTATCTGGATGATTGTTTTGTAAATAGCGATCGCAATAACCGCGTAGTAGGAAGTATGCAGAAACTCATGAACAATGGGCGTCTTGGTGGCACAGGGTATTGTTCCATTTTTCCAGTGGATCAAGGCATAGAACATAGTGCTGGCGCCTCTTTTGCTCCTAACCCTATGTATTTTAATCCTGAAAATATTGTGAAGCTGGCAATGGAAAGTGGCTGTAATGGTGTGGCATCTACCTTTGGAGTTCTTGGAATTTTAAGCAGAAAATATGCTCATAAAATACCTTTTATTGTAAAAATTAATCACAACGAATTATTAAGCTATCCAAACAAGGCTGACCAAACTATGTTTGGATCTGTGAGAACTGCTTATAATATGGGCGCGGTTGGCGTAGGTGCTACGGTGTATTGGGGCAGTGACGAAAGTACCCGTCAGTTACAGGAAGTAAGTGAGGCTTTTGCATTGGCACATGAATTAGGAATGTGTACTATTTTATGGTGCTATGTTCGTAACAACGCTTTTAAAGTTGATGGTGTGGATTATTCTTCCAGCGCTGATTTTACAGGACAAGCAAACCATCTTGGTGTGACTTTGCAGGCAGATATAATCAAGCAAAAAATACCGGTAAACAACGGAGGATATTTGGCAACCAAACACGGTAAAACTTCAAAGCTGGTGTACGAAAATTTAACCTCCGATCATCCAATTGATCTTTGTCGTTATCAGGTATTGAATTGCTATAGTGGAAAAATTGGATTGATAAATAGTGGTGGGGAAAGTAAAGGAGCCACTGATCTTGCAGAAGCAGTTGAAACTGCAGTGATCAATAAGCGTGCGGGTGGCATGGGATTGATATTAGGAAGAAAGGCATTTCAAAAACCCTTTAAAGTGGGAGTGGAATTATTGAATGCTACACAGGATGTGTATTTAGACGGGGGCATTACCGTGGCGTAAGTAATTGACGATTTTTAAATATTCTGAGCCCCTGGCCATTAACCAGATTTTGCTGTAACCCGGACAGGGGTTTTATAATTTCATAACCAAATACCTAATTAAAATTATGAAACAAGAAGAAGATTTTGATGCGAGTCTCGCAGGAGAAGGAAACGAATCTGATGAAATAAAACGAACATGGTTTAGAAGAAGAAAAAAAGGAATTACTACTTCTACAAAAGATAAAAAAGAAGCACCCGACGGTCTATGGACCAAATGCCCATCCTGCCGATATACCTGCACGATTAGTGAATTGAGAGAGAATTTATTTGTGTGCCCGAAGTGCGAGTACCATCACCGAATTGGAAGTGCTGAATATTTTGAAATCCTCTTTGACGATCATTGTGGTAACGAATTATTTGCCAACATAAAGTCAATTGATTTCCTGGGATTTGTGGATTTGAAACCGTATTCGCAACGACTGAAAGAAACTTATGCCAAATCATCTATCCACGATTCAATAACCGTGTCCCACGGAAAGATTAATGAAATGGATATTGTGATTGCCTGTATGGACTTTGAATTTATAGGTGGAAGTTTAGGAAGCGTGATGGGGGAAAAAATTTCAAGGGCTTGTGATTATTGTATCCAGCACAAAATACCTTTCATGATCATCAACAAAAGCGGTGGCGCCCGTATGATGGAAAGTGCTTTTTCATTAATGCAACTAGCAAAAACATCCGGAAAACTATCTTTGCTTTCCGATGCAAAAATTCCATATTTCTCATTATGTACTGATCCAACTTTTGGGGGAACTACTGCTTCCTTTGCTATGTTGGGAGATATAATAATGGGTGAACCCGGTGCTCTCATTGGATTTGCCGGGCCTCGTGTAATTAAAGAAACAATTAAAAAAGATTTGCCCCCTGGTTTTCAAAGAAGCGAATTTTTGCTGGAACATGGTTTTTTAGACCTTATAGTTTCAAGAAAAGAACTAAAAGAGCGTCTCTCCCAATTTTTAATTTTGTTTAAGAATTAAATCAGTTCGTAGGTTACATTATTTTTTTAGTATGAATCATTCTTCTCCTTTTGAAAGGATAGAAGTCATTTCATAATGAGTAATTCTCATAAAAATATTGCCCCCGCGTTTATAATATTTTCAAGGCAAGTAAAAAATCATTAGCCCGATTAATTCGTATTTTTATTGTAAATAATTTCAATGACAATCAGTAATCGTAAAGCCTATTACGAGTATAATATAGAAACAAAATATATCGCCGGCCTTGTGTTGTCCGGTACTGAAATAAAATCCCTGCGTATGGGGAAGGCCAGCTTCAATGATAGCTATTGTATTTTTTTTAAAGGAGAATTGTTTGTAAAAAGCCTCCACATTTCTGAGTATAATTTCGGAACTATTTACAATCACCCGCCAATGCAGGAGCGTAAATTATTACTGCATAAAAAAGAACTGCGAAAGCTTGAAAATAAAATTAAAGAGAAAGGATTTACCATCGTGCCTTTAAAGATTTTCATCAATGAAAAGGGTTTTGCTAAGATGGAAATTGGATTGGGAAAAGGAAAGAAAATCTACGATAAACGCGAGACAATCAAGTCGAGAGAAAGCGAGCGGGATGTAAAACGACGATACGGTGTTTAGTGCTAGCGAGTTTGAATTAATAGCTCAACTTTAATCAGTATTTACTTAACTTAGCCATCTTCAAAATAATCTTAAATACCAATTATCCCTTTCTCAAGGCATACCGTTTATAATGATTACCTTTTTTAGAAAACTCTCCATTACTGTAAAATTATTATTGGTAGGTCTTTTGCCGATAGCCTTGCTTATTTATTTTGCATTTATCATTTATCATGAAAAAGGACAGAAGCTAAAATTATTAGGAGACTATAGAAACCAAATTGAATTATCAGAATCGGTACAAAGCTTAACCTCAAGTTTAGCAAAAGAAAGGCAATATAGCTACCCTGCAGTTTTTATAAATGAAACTTCCCAAACAGTAAAAGAACGAAGAGCAATAACCGATTCGTTGATAGAGGAATTAAACATGAGAAGTGATATCTCATTTGCAAACTTTACAACATTTACTTTTCTTGATAATCTTTCAAACATCCGTTTGCTGTCTGACACGGACTCGTCTGTAAATACTGATCAGATCACCGATTTTTACTCCCGTGCAATTTTTAGATTGAATTCCATTAACCTCTTCGCACCTCCGGGCATTAAATCATTAACCTTAATTAATAAGGATCTGGTATCCACCCGGATACTCGCCGAAATGCTTAGCTTCCTGGAAATTATTCGAACGAATGTCTATAATTTATTACTCGGAAGCCAAAATTTTGACGAGAGATTCAAAGAAACCTATTCACTTTTTAAAACGTATCATAGCATTGAAAGTGAATTTAATTTAAAGACCACTGAAGAAACCCAGGCCGTTTTTGTCACTTTAAAAAATTCGGGGGAGTTTAGTCCGATGTTGAATTATTTAAACACTATGTTTAAAAGTCCGACACTCGATAGTACCTACAACTCACAAGAATGGTGGGATATTTCAACAAAGGGTTTATCTGCATTGGAAAAACAACGCAAAACGTTATGGCGAAGTTTATATACCCGTGTCAATGATTTATATTTTGATGAAAAGCGCATCGAAAAAAGGACTATTATCATATTGGCACTGGCGATTTTATTTGTTTTAGGATTTATTATTTATGCGATAGATCACATCACAAGAATTTTAAAAGAGTTGGAAAAAGCTGCTGGAAAAATCTCTAAAGGTGCGACCGGCATTGTGCTGAAAGCCATGCCACGGGGCATTATTGGAAGGCTTTCGAAATCAATTTTAGAAATAGACAAGAACAATTTGGTATTGGCAAAAGCTGCTAATGAAATTGGAAAAGGGAATTTTAGCGTGGTCGTAAATGCAAGAAGTGATGACGATGTTTTGGGAGTATCCATTAAGAAAATGAAGCGTTCTTTAAGGGAATTTAATTCTCAAAAGGATCGTATTCAAAATGACACTTTGAATCTGATAAAACAGAAAGATGAATTTTTAAGCCTGACAAGTCACGAGTTAAAAACACCTGTCACGTCACTAAAAGTTTATACCGAATTATTATTGATGGATGGCAATAATATTGACAACGACCAGCGTAGAAAAATGCTTGAAGCGATGGACAAACAGATAAAGAAATTGGTGGCGCTTATCAATGATTTGATGGATTCATCTCAATTGGAATATGGTCAAATGTCCTATCATAAACAGGAAATTAAATTAAATAAAGTAACACAGGAAATTATAAGCCAGGTTCATTTGTCTAGTCCTAATTTTAAAATTATTTTTCAAAAAAATATAAATGCGCTGGTGAATGCTGACCGCGATCGTATGGGGCAAGTGCTCAGCAATTTATTAACCAATGCGATAAAATATGCACCCGATTCGAAAGAAATAATTGTGAGACTTGATAAAACCGAAAGTTCCGTAATTTGTTCGATTAAAGATTTTGGACCTGGTATCCGGGAAGATGAGGGCGAAAAAATATTTGACCGTTTTTACAGAGTGTCAGGAGAAAATCTACATACCTATCCGGGGCTGGGATTGGGTTTATACATTTCAAGGCAGATCGTAGAAAAACATAATGGGAAACTTTGGTATGAAAGCGAATTTGGAAAAGGAAGTACTTTTTATTTTGAATTGCCGCTAATTAAGGAATAGACCATAGCAGAAACTCTAGCCATCGCTTCCACTGAAGCTTTCTCGTCCACTAAATTTTTAGATAGAATTACTAAAACATATTTATTTCCATCAGGCAGAAAGACAATTCCTGAGTCGTGTTGCACGCCGGTTATTGATCCCGTTTTGTGTGCCACTTTTACATTGTGAGGAAGTTTGGCAGGTATTATTGAATTGTGCATTTGATCTAATAAAATTTTTATCATTTCTTCCGAAGATGCCGGATCTACGGCCTTTCCGGTTGCAATCTTTTTAAAGATCAAAGCAAGGTCATGTGCTGTTGTAATATTATTTAGCCCGGCATCATACGCTTTTTGATCTTCTACACCTCGCAGCACAAGGATATCTTTTGCACCCCAATCTCTCATCGTTTTTGTGATAGCTTTTGCATCCATCAAATCAATAATAATATTAGTAGCCAGGTTGCTGCTGTTTATGATCATGTGATATACCAGATCGTACAGCGTGTATTTTTCCCCCAAATGTTTGTAAATTTCTGAATAGCTATCGCTGGAAGAATCGAGGCTATATTTACTTCCATCCACAATACTTTTAAATTCATTTTTAATCACAATAGAATCCTGGAGCGAAATCCTTTTTTCTTTCACTCTTTTAAACACTTCAATCATCACAGGAGTTTTCATTGTGCTCGCTGCGTGAAAATGCTCATCAGCGTTGATCGATAATTTTTTACCAGAGTTCAGATTGATCAAACAAAATCCAAAATCACCTTTTTGGGAATTAAATTCAGAAAGTATTTTAGAACGAAGTTGTTTCAATTCTGTTTTTGTTTGAGCGATAGCTTGCAAATTTATAAAGACCATGATATAAGTCAAAATAGTTAAAATCGTTTTTTTCATCGAAATATTATTTTACTCTGAATTTACATAAGTCCAATACTTATGATTGAACGTGAATATATTTTATTTTTTTAGTTAACTGGGATGAACTTTGCCACAATTTAAATTTGGTAAATTTTTAAAATAGTGGTTCAATTATTGATAACTCATTCCATATTCAATTTAATGATTGCTCAACATGAAAAAGGTACTTATAGTAGATGACAACAGTGATATTTTGTGGGTAGTAGAAACTATCTTGAGAAGATATGGCTTCGATGTGTTAACGACTTTAAAAGGTGAGGAAGTGATGGCAAAAGCTAAACGATACAATCCTCAATTAATTTTGCTTGACGTTTTTCTTTCAGGCATTGATGGCATAGAAGTCTGTAATAGCCTGAAATCTACACCTGAAACAAAAGACATTCCGGTAATCATGTTCTCAGCCCATACCAATATCAATGATGTTATGAAGTTTTGCAGAGCAGATGATTTTGTAGCAAAACCTTTTGATTCGAACGAACTTGTCAAAAAGATCAATTTCCAGATAGCGGCGCACGAGTAACTGTAATTCCATTGATATTTTATTTTGACGATTGCAAGGTATGAGTGAATCTTACACCTTTTATTTACGATTTTCCCCAAACTTGGGTATTAATTTTCTCTATTTTAATTTAGTCTTTAGTTTTTTTTATAACTGTTGATTTCACTTTCTATTGAAATCTGTGTATTTATAAACATGTTGCCAACGGCAATTAGTCCACATCTTTTGGTCTTAAGTTAATTTTGTTGCCATTGAATTTTGAATTTAATTTGGTTTTCCAAAAAGCTAATTATGGCACCAACTATCATACTAATTTCACTTTTAATTGTCGTAGCCCTTTTAATTTTTTATAAAAAGAAAAAGAAAACAATTCCACTTCCAAAAAGTTCCAGGTCACTTTTGCAACAATATGTTTTGTTTTATCAAAAATTAGATAAACAATCAAAAATAAAATTTGAGGAGAAAATACAATCCTTTTTAGTAAATGCGCGTATTAAAGGAGTGAATATAGAAGTGGATGAGCTGGACAAACTATTGGTGGCTTCATCAGCCATTATACCTGTTTTCTATTTTGATAAATGGACCTATTATAACCTGGATACAGTGCTGCTTTATCCCGGCACATTTAATAAAGATGAATTTTTAGCCGACGGCTATGAAAAAAATACTTTAGGAATGATTGGAAACGGACCAATGCAGCGTATCATGATTTTATCAAAAGCGGCCTTGCATGATGGTTTCATAAATGAAGGAAAAAACAACACAGGAATTCATGAATTTGTTCACCTGCTTGATAAGGAAGATGGAGATGTTGATGGATTGCCGGAGGCACTTTTAAAAAGAAATATGAACTCTGCGTGGCTTGATTTGGTTACAAAAAATATGGAGGCGATAATGAACGGGCATTCAGATATTAATTATTATGGCGCATCAAATAAAGCAGAATTTTTTTCTGTCGCTTCAGAATATTTTTTTAATAGCCCCGATTTATTTGAACGACACCATCCTGAACTCAACAGTATCATGCGCACTATTTTCCAGGTACCTGAATAAAAAACATCAGGGACTACTGAATTAGAATCAATAGTCCCTGATGTTACTAAATTACTGGCTTAAATTAATTCTTAGGATCCAAAGCAATTTTCAATCTTTCCATCACATCCTGCAAATGCAGCTTACTTGCTGAATCAGTCATTTGTGGAATCACTAATTTAATTTCTGAAACCAAATTACGAGCCTGACCCTTCATAATAGAAAGACCATCGTTTGTTTGACTATCGGAAGGACCGGAAGCACCACGTCCGAAAGCCAGGGCCGCAGGCGCTTTTGTATCAGGAGTTAAAAAATCAATTACCTGTTGAACATACATTTTTTGAAGATTACGGCGGTACATATCAATAGGAGTTTTTGATTTTAATTCACTCCAAATATCATTTTTCAGATCATTCAAAAACTGAGTTGCGGTATAGGCCGCAGATGCATCGAACGCCTCCGAACGAAGCATCTTGTTGAGTGTGTTGGCACTCATCAATGAACCAAGTGCACGCTTCTGAATTGCTGAAATATTTTGCATGGCATCAACTCCGGAATAAGAAAACAAATCTTTGTTTATCAACCATTTTGGTGTGGTAAACAATTGATCATTTAAAAAATCTAAAGCCTCTTTTTGTGTTTTTTTTGAGACAAATTCATACACAATTTTTGACTGCTCTGTAAAGCTCGGTGTTGTTTCAATCCCGCCAATATTCTTGGTTACATGCCCCATGTATCTTGAAAACTGACCAACTAATTGACCGTACATTTTATTTGCATTTTCATAGCCTTCATTTGGTTCTTTCGTCCATTCCATCAAATTTGGCAGAATGCGTTTTAAATTTTTAATCCCATACGCACTTGC
Organism: Ginsengibacter sp.; assembly: GCA_039918315.1. GTDB lineage: Bacteria > Bacteroidota > Bacteroidia > Chitinophagales > Chitinophagaceae > Ginsengibacter. Next base: position 16,968 of record JBDSHT010000257.1, read on the forward strand.
TTTCATTGAATTATCACCAAGGTCTTCACTTTGATTCCGTGGATCATCAGGATCAGATTCAGTGCCAAATATCAACCTTGGATTTTTAGATAATCTGTCAATCACTAATTTATTCAGGTAACCCTCTTCTGCTTTTGCGGATTGAAATTGTGGCAGCCATTTATAGCCCCATTCAATAGCCCATTTATCGTACTCTCCAATGTGAGGATACATTCCGGCATCACCAATCTTATCTTCCGGCTGAGCCACATAATTGAAACGTGCATAGTCCATTATTGATGGTGTGTGTCCATGTTCATCTAACCATTTTTTGTTTCGCAAATTTTCAACAGGCACTGAAGCCGAAGAACCAAAATTATGACGCAAACCCAGTGTGTGCCCCACTTCGTGAGACGATACAAAACGAATAAGTTGGCCCATTAAATCTTCATCAAATTCCATTTTTCTTGCGCGTGGATCAACTGCGGCCGCCTGCACGAAATACCAATCATGAACCAATTCCATAACATTGTGATACCAGTTAATATGGGTCTCGATTATTTCACCACTCCTCGGATCATTTACATTAGGTCCACTAGCATTTGCAATAGAAGATGGTTTGTAAACAATAGCCGAATTCCTTGCATCATCAAGACTCCATGTAGAATCGTTTACAGGTGCTTCCTTTGCAATGATGGCATTTTTAAAGCCTGCCTGTTCAAAAGCAACCTGCCAATCATTCACTCCCTGAATCAAATATGGAATCCATTTTTTTGGCGTAGCCGGATCAATGTAATACACGATGGGTTTTATGGGTTCTACCAAAATCCCTTTCTTGTATTTTTCAACATCTTCGGGCTTAGGTTCTAACTTCCACCTTGTAACAAACGCAACTCTTTTCACTCCCTGTGGATTAGCATCAAAATCTATAGAAGATGTAGCAAAATATCCAACACGTGGATCAAAAAAGCGAGGCTGCATAGGTACTTTGGGCAACAACACCATCGAACTGTTTAATTCATAAGTAGCCGGTGAAGAAGACCCAGGCATTGGGCTACCCGGTGCAGCCGGCGCAGACTTCATGTAGGTCTTCATAGTTTTGATCTCTACATTTAGTGGAAATGCTTTTATTCCTACGATGTAAGAACGATCGGGAAGCAAAGCTGTCAAATTAAGTGCTTTCTTTATTCTACTGTCAAAAAATAAAATATCGTTATCGCCATTGATGTAATCTGTTACGTCTATTACTACTCCATTTCCTTCAGGAGAAAAAGCTTTTACATCGAAAGACGCTTCAAGAGGTTGTAAGTTGGAGTTCATTAAAGAGCGATACATTCCATCAGCCGTGGTGTCGCTGGCAATTTCCTGGAAAGAAATTGTTTTCAAATACACTTTATTGCTTGGCCCTTTTTCAAACTGGATAACTTGTTTACCAATCTGATCTCCAC
>JBDSHT010000258.1:0-4711 GCA_039918315.1 Ginsengibacter sp.
GAAATTGTTTTATGTACAAAACGATAAACCTAAAAGATATATCGACCCTTGAGGCACAAAACTTTTTGCAACATGCGATTGCGCCTCGTCCGATTTGCTTTGCCTCCACAATAGATCTGGAAGGAAATGTAAATCTCAGTCCTTTTAGTTTTTTTAATTTATTCAGTACCAATCCTCCGATAGTTATTTTTTCTCCGGCCCGGCGCGTTCGAAATAATACCACTAAACATACGCTTCAAAATATTCTGGAAGTGCCGGAAGTAGTCATCAACATTGTGGATTACAATATGGTGCAGCAGGTAAGTTTAAGTAGTTGCGAATATTCAAAAGAGACCGATGAATTTGTAAAATCAGGTTTCACGAAAAAACCGTCAATACTGGTAAAACCACCTCGTGTAAAAGAAAGCCCTGTTCAAATGGAATGTAGAGTACTTGAAGTAAAACCCTTGGGAACAGAAGGCGGTGCAGGAAATCTCATTATTGCAGAGGTACTAGTGATGCATATTAATGAAAATATTTTGGGGGCGAATGGAAAAATTGATCAGCAAAAAATAAATCATGTTGCCCGCCTGGGAGGTAATTGGTATGCAAAAATTAGCCCTGAAAATTTGTTTGAAGTTGAGAAACCTCACACTGAATTAGGTATCGGGTTGGATCAGTTGCCAATGTCAATCCGGCAAAGTAAAATACTTTCCGGTAACCATCTTGGGCAACTGGCCAATGTGCATCAGCCACCAACAATAGACCCTTCTTATGAAGATGATAAACTGAAAAACATTTTTCAATATTATTCTTTGAATCCTGACGACATGGAAAATGAATTGCATTTATATGCGGCCGAATTACTGAACGAGGGAAAGGTGAAAGAAGCGTGGCAGGTGCTGTTGGCGCTTGCTTCACCGCTGTAATCGGGACAGCATTTTTATAAAGATCTGATGAAAAAATATGAGCCTGTTAGATGATTTGAAATTATATCACTAAGATGAATTTGCGTTATTACAATGGGGTTGGGTTTTTCAGAAATACCCGAAACTAAAAGAATCTAAAATATGATGTTTATAAAAGTAGTAGTGTATATTAGTGGAAGTTTGAACGTTGTACACCATAATATTTTGACACAAACATTTCAAATATGACAGAATGGTTTGAAGAACTTCCAGAACAATGTCCGCCTAAGGATGCCTTTTCTCCTAGTGGTCAAACATTTTATAGACTAGTAAATGGACAAACTCTTACATCTGATGATTTTACTTCACAGCAAGAAGAGTTTTCATGGAAAGAATTTTTAAAAGTTGACAAATGTATAATAAGAGCGGTTTCAATCTTCTTGGACAAAGCCGATTGTGAAAAAATGCTGAAATTCCAAAGACACAAACATAAAAATGTTTATGCTCTTACCTTATTGGAAAAAGATGGGGTTGTTAAACAAACCTTTAAGCCAAGTCATCATTCATGGTGGAGAACTACTAATTTTGAACTCGAAGTTATCTAATGCAAAAGAAGCTTAACATATCGCAAATTCTAGTTTATTATGACATGCCGGAATTGTTTATCGCAACTGATGAAGTAGACACGAATTACATATGCTTATTGCTGGAGGTTGATGAAAATTCACCTAGTTATTTGTCAACAGCTATTTCTGCAAATAGACTTAGTAAGTTTATTAAAGGACAAATAGAATTAAGACAAGTTTTAATCGAACCAGAAATTAATGATTGGTATTCATTCAATATTGACAATGAAAACATTATTGCTGAGCGAACAGATATTCAGAATTTCCCTGAAATATTTTTACCCGAACAAGGATTTTATTTAAACAATGAAATATTAGATAATAGCAATATTGTGCAGGAGGTTGTACAAAAGGATAATGCTGTTGTGCATCTTGCAATATCTGATGACAAAGATGATTTTAGTATTGATACGGATGACTTAGGTGACATAGTGAAACTTTATTCAGTAATGCTAGAAAATAGTTTTAAGAAAGGGCTTATTGAACATAAGGTTAAAGAAAAAAAAGCACTCATCGTCCCAATGAACTATAAACTTCGGGCATTTGCTGCATCAAGAGCATCCTTCAATATTCACCTTTATTCTAAATCTCAAAAAGACTTATTTGGCAATTGCATGGTTGAATATGGACTTGAAAAAATTGAACAAATATTAACCGAATATGCCAGTGATGAAGAACTAATAAATTCTTTGAAAAGTCTTAAAGGGCATGCCGTTAGCAGCTTTAAAAAAATTCTTAAAAAAATTCTTGACGAGAATTTAAAGCTAAAACACAAATGGTTTGCACCAAATCAAAAAGAAGTACACTTTAAAGTATTAGACACCTTTAAAGCACAAAAAATCTATGACATTTTAAACCTATCGGAAGAGTTAACAGAGGAAGTAAAAGAGCTTACCGGAGTTTTCGTTCAAGCTGATGTTGAACGAGGTACATGGAGAATTAAAACAAATGACGATGACAAAGAATTTAGTGGCGAAGCAACATCAGAAGAATTAAGAGGCATCACATTAGACACAGTTACTTATAAATTAGTCTGTCAAGAGATAATAGAAGAATTCAAGGTGACAGAAAAAGAGAAAGTAAAATACATTTTCAAATCAGTCATCAAATTAGACGAGTAATTACGACGTACAGCAAAAGAGGATGTAATCAGTCATGCGATACATACACGCAACACAAAAACAGGGGTTTCATTAAAACGAAACTTTTTCCTATCTTCGTGTTGACAAATTGTAAATGAATGGAGACTCGTTTCGACATTATATTTTTAGAAGAAGCGTTTGCCTTTCTTGCGCACCTTGACAGAAAACATTACGAGAAAATTCTTTACAATATCCGTAAATCTCAGACAGAACAAGACCCTGAACTTTTTAAGAAACTTACAGGTGAAATTTGGGAGTTTAGAACACTTTATCAAGGCTTGCAATATCGGTTGCTTGCTTTTTGGGACAAGACAAATACTGCCAACACTTTAGTTATTTCTACACACGGGTTTATAAAGAAACGAAGTAAAGTTCCCGACAACGAAATTCAAAAAGCTACGCAACAACGAACAAAATATTTTGAAGACAAGGAAAAACTTAACAAGAAAAAGAAATGAAAACATACACATTAAATCAAGTGCAGGACAAGCTTATTGGCAAAGTTGGCACACCTGGTCGTGACAAATTCGAGTATGAACTTAAAATGGATTTGATCGGAAAAGCCATCAGGCAAACCAGACTAGAACGGCAAATGACGCAAGAAGAACTAGGCAAACTAATCGGTGTGCAAAAAGCTCAAATTTCAAGACTTGAAAGTAATGCGAGCAATGCAACGATAGACACGTTGATGAGAGTATTTTCTGCATTGAAAGCAAAAGTAAAACTCCATGTGGAACTGCCAAATTTAAACGTCAGTGTTGGAAAATAGCTACGGGCGTAACATGATCCGATTTCGCGCACGCGTGGCTAGTTTTAATAGTGAGTACCGTCTTTAAGCCTACAATATCAGCTATACCCCGCGCTGAAAGATTTTTAAGAAATCTCTTCCTTACACTGTTTGCAGAAAAAAAATTGATAAAATGAATAATTCAGTTGCAAAAGTATCCATAGAATTAAATCGAAAGCGTAAAAATTTATAAGCCGAAACGGTGTGATAATTAAATTCGCTCAGAGAATCCAGTCAAATTTATTCCTAAGAAAGGATCAATAGATATTCAATCTTTCAAAAACATCCTAAAACCATTTTTAACTTTTACTGAAGTTTTTATCAACCCCTAACAGAGTAATTTCATTCAATGAAAACAGGCCTTTTATTATTTCTCTTACTTCCTGTGATGTGCTTTTCTCAAAAAACATATCCTTATAAAAACCTGGTGCTGGAGGGTGGTGGTGTTCGTGGATTGGCGTATGCAGGGGCCTTGCAGGTGTTGGAAGAAAAAGGAATTTTGAAAAATATAGAAAATGTGGCTGGATCCTCCGCAGGTGCCATAGCCGGTTTGATGGTTGCGCTCAATTATAATTCTCACGAAATAGATTCTGTTCTTAATAAATTAAAGATTGCGGATTTTAATGATGGAAAATTCTTTGTGGGTAAAATACGGAGGATCAAAAAAGAGTACGGTGTTTTTAAAGGAGATAAAATTGAAAGCTGGCTTTCCAGTTTGATTGCTGAAAAAACGGGTAATGAAAATATTACTTTCGAAGGGCTTCATCAATTGCATTTAAAAGATAAAACGTTTAAGAACTTCTTCTGCACAGGCACTAATATTTCCGGGCAAAAAGTTGAAATTCTTTCCTGGAAAACGTGGCCTAAAATGAAATTAAAAACAGCGGTACACATCAGCAGTTCTATACCTTTTTATTTTATTCCTGTTGCTATTGACAGTGAAGGCAACGAGGTTTCTTTGAGTGATACTTTGGTTAGCCATAACCTTTTTGTGGATGGAGGAATGCTTAGTAATTTTCCAATAAATATTTTTGATTCCACGAATGACGGTAGTAACCCATTGATGAGTCAGCATGTAATTTATAACGCGGAAACACTGGGTTTAAAATTAGAAAGGGGCGATCAGGTGGCAAATTTTGAAAAAAATAAAACTGACATTGCACCTTACGATATCACCAACATGAAAGAGTATTCCAGCGCTGTAATAAACCTGATGATGGAAAGTCTAAATCGTAAATCCATTGATTTGGCCAATGAAAAAGGAAGAAC
>JBDSHT010000259.1:0-3597 GCA_039918315.1 Ginsengibacter sp.
GCGATACTTATTTTAATGGCAGAAGCATGGATGTTTATATTGCGAAGCTCAGGAAATATTTAAAGGGAGATCCTAATATCGAAATTGTGAATATTCACGGAAACGGTTTCAGGCTGGTTGTACAAGAGCCTTAGTCGATCTTTTATAAAAAATTATTTCAACAGAACCGCAGCCACCAGGCCTGCGGTTTCTGTTCTTAAGCGGGTTTCCCCAAGGCTTACCGAAATAAAGTTTTGTGCAAGTGCACTATCAATTTCTTCCTGGGTGAAGTCTCCTTCAGGCCCTATTAAAATGATTTTCGAAGATGATTCTGAATTTATATACTCTTTTAATTCCTGCTTTTTCCCGTCCAAGCAATGAGCAATAAATTTGGTTTCAAACTCAACACTTTTCACCAACGCTTCTAACTTTAACGGAGCTGAGATTGCGGGTAACCATGCCTGTTGACTTTGCAACATGGCGCTCACCAAAATTGTTTTCATTCTATCTTCTCTGAAATGTGTTTTCTCCGTGCGCTTACACAATAACGGTATAATCTGCGTTACGCCGATTTCTGTTGCTTTTTCTAAAAACCATTCGAACCTGCCTACGTTTTTTATAAAAGAAATTGCAATACAAACATTTGAGTTTGCCTGACGTATAAACGCTGTTTCCAGGATTTTTATCTCTGCGTTTTTTTTATGAGGTAAAGTAATTTCTGCTGTATAAATATTACCCTTGCCGTCTGTGACTTTAATTTTATCGTCTTCATGCATGCGCAACACCTGCACAATATGCCGGGAGCTATTTTCACTCAATATAATTTTCTCCTGAGGATGAAAATTTTCTTCGTAAAAGAAAGGTAATTGCATCGAAGGGAACTCTTTGTTTATTAAAAGTTTGAGCTGGGGAAAATTGAAAAGAGATTTTGAAACGATCCTAATTTCAATCACACATTGAAAAAGTAATTATTAAAACGGCGCGTCTTCATCAAATTCTCCGTCATTCATTTTACTGCCTTTTTGGATATAAAGTTTGGCTCCATCTCCGTCAGCACCGCGAACAGGTTTCCAACTTCCGCCTGCAGGCAAGCCCGGGCCAAAATCTTCCCCTTCACGTTCTACGAATTTTTGTATGTGCAATAAGGCAGAGAATTTTACATTATCTAACTGACCATTTCTGTGTTTTGCAATCCTAACTTCAGTGTCACCTTTATTGGATTCACCCATTTCGTTAGTATTTATATCATGGTACTCCGGGCGATACAGGAACATTACCATGTCAGCATCCTGCTCAATTGCTCCGGACTCTCGCAAATCACTCAGTTGCGGCATCTTATTTCCTTCTTTGCGTTTTTCCACTTCGCGGCTCAACTGGCTAAGCGCAATAATAGGAATTTGTAATTCTTTCGCAAGGCCTTTCAAATCCCGCGATATTCTGCTGATCTCCTGCTCTCGGTTCCCATTCCGGTTTTCACCGGTACCACTCATTAATTGTAAATAATCTATGATGATCAATCCTACATCATGCTTGTTTTTTAAACGGCGACACTTTGCCCTCAATTCAAAAATATTCAATGCAGCCGTGTCATCAATATGAATAGGAGCCGACGCAAGTCTGTCAATTCCCTTCTTGTATAATTGTTTCATTTCATGTTCCTCTAATCTACCACGCGATATTTTTTCTAACCAAATCTCACTTTCAGCACTCAAAATTCTCTGAACCAATTGGCTTGCACTCATCTCCAAAGAAAAGAAACCAACAGCGGTGGGTTTGGTAGGATGCAAAGCAGCATTCCGAGCTAGGTTAAGCGCAAACGCGGTTTTACCAACAGACGGTCTTGCTGCCAAAATTATTAAATCGCTGGGCTGCCATCCATAGGTTATTTTATCCATCGTTGGAAATCCGGTAGGCACGCCGGTAATTTCATCCTGTCTGGTTCTTAAGTCTTCTATTCTTTGAATTGTTTTTACCAATACCGTGTCGATACTGGCATAATCGCGTTTCAGGTGATTATTAGTAATTTCAAAAAGTTTGCTTTCTGCAAGGTCTAGAAGTTCAAACACGTCGGTGCTATCTTCATAAGCCTCCCCTATAATTTCGCCACTTATTTTTATCAGTTCTCTTTGAATAAATTTCTGCAAAATAATTCTCGAGTGTATCTCAATGTTAGCTGATGAAACAACTGCATTGGTAAGTTTGGTTACATAGAAAGGGCCACCTACGAGGTCCAGTTCTTCGCGAAATTTTAATTCTTCTACAACAGTTAATAAATCAATCGGAGAGTTCTTTTGCTGCAGTCCCTGCATGGATCTGAAAATGCGTTGATGAGCCTCTACATAAAAACACTCTGGTTTTAAAATTTCAACCACCACATCAAATGCATTCTTCTCTAACATCACCGCTCCAAGTACTGCTTCTTCCAGTTCTTTTGCCTGCGGCGGCACTTTACCAAACATCATGGTACCCATTTCAGAACTTCCACTTTTCCGTCTTGCTTTTCTATCTTTATTTATGTTAGTAAGATCCATTTTTAGTATTTGCGCTTGCAGCTTGCTTTTAATTCTTGTGTATTTATTATCACCTTTCCGACAGGTGGGCGGCTAAGGTAAAGGACAAAATCCTATTTTAATAAATTGTTAAGCCGATATTTTTATACATTCACCATCCACACTATCCTTCACCTTATACACGGGGTTGTACACAATAATAGTCTGGTTTTCCCCATTTCAAATTATTTTTCAGGGAATTGATATCTGAAATGCACAATTCCATGTGCACAAAAGTATTTAGCTTTTGATACCAATTCGTAATAAAAATTCGTTAAACTCCGTTTCGAATTTTTGGCAAAAAAGAGCGAAAATCCAGTTTTTTCGTAACGCATTTTGTTGTCTTGTTATTATAAAAAAGCACATCCCCAATTCTTTCTTATTTTTGAAATTCCAAAAAAAATTACTCGCGCCTTTTTATAAAACGTTTTATGAAGATTAGCTACAATTGGCTTAAAGAATATTTAACCACGGATGAAGCCACATCCAAAATAATTGGCAACCCGGATAAAATCAGCGAAATATTAACTTCTGTAGGATTGGAAGTTGAAAATGTTGAACTGTATGAAGAAGTAAAAAACGGGCTTCTCGGCCTGGTAGTGGGTGAAGTGCTGAGCTGCGAAAAACACCCTGATGCAGATAAATTAAAAATTACAAAAGTTGATGTTGGGCTGGACGAAACATTGCAAATTGTTTGCGGAGCTTCCAATGTAGCCGCAGGGCAAAAAGTAATAGTAGCTACCAATGGAACTGAATTGTATCCAATCACTGGTGAGTCTTTTAAAATAAAAAAAGCAAAAATCAGAGGGGTAGAGAGTAATGGAATGATATGCGCAGAGGATGAAATTGGGCTGGGAAAAGATCATGAAGGCATCATTGTTTTACCTACAGAAACTAAAACAGGATCATCTGCTGCAGAATATTTTTCTCCTTACAGCGATCACACTTTCGAGATTGGCCTAACGCCTAACCGCATGGACGCAATGAGCCATTTGGGTGTGGCAAAAGATGTTACTGCTTATTTATCCCATCACCATAAAAAAGAATTGAAGGTAAATGCGCCTTACAA
>JBDSHT010000260.1:0-8448 GCA_039918315.1 Ginsengibacter sp.
CTAAATTTCATTTAAGTGTCATTGATGAACTGTATGAGCAACGCGATGAAGAAGAACTATCCTTTGAGCTTGACGAAAAATATGAGCGTTTAAGAGAATTCAAAAGTATTCCGGAAACACCTGTTCCTGCTGAATTGGATGATCGTTTAAGGCCTTATCAAATTTCCGGTTTTCAGTGGCTGAACTATTTAAAAACTGTTGGCTGGGGAGGTATTTTAGCGGATGACATGGGATTGGGTAAAACTGTGCAGGCACTCACGATGCTAAGCTACTATGCAAAAGAGAATAACGGACTAAAGGCATTGGTTGTTTGCCCAACTACTTTAATTTACAATTGGGAAAATGAGATAAAAAAATTCACGCCATCTTTAAACTGGCGCATACATCACGGCAATGTACGTGCAAAGTCAAAAGAAGAATTAGCTGGATTTAATATTATCATTACTACTTACGGAACATTACGAAGTGATATTCAAATGTTGATGAAAGTACCTTTTGATTATGCCGTTCTTGATGAATCACAAGCGATTAAAAATCCTTTTTCAAAAGTAACCAAAGCTGCAGGTCTCTTAAATGCAAGGAACCGGGTTTGCATGAGTGGAACTCCTCTGCAAAACAACACCTTTGACATCTTTGCGCAAATGAATTTTTTAAATCCCGGGTTATTGGGAACGGTTGAATTTTTTAGAAATGAATTTTCAACCCCGATTGACAAATTTGGAGAGCAGGAACAAAAGGAACATCTGAAAAAATTATTGTACCCTTTCATTTTAAGGAGAACGAAAGAGCAGGTTGCAAAAGATCTTCCTGATAAAACAGAAACTATTTTATTCTGTGAAATGGAAGACAAGCAACGAGAGGTTTATGAGGCATACCGCCAGTCGTACCGCAATAAAATTTTAGGAGTAATTGATGATCAGGGCGTGGGCAAATCGCAGCTAACTATTCTACAGGGATTAATGAAACTGAGACAGATTTGTGATAGCCCTGCCATCCTGAATGAGGAAGAAAAATATCCTAACGACTCTATCAAATTACAAGAGCTAACGCGGGAGATCACAGAAAATATTGGTGAACATAAAGCACTTATATTTTCTCAGTTCCTTGGAATGCTCGCTCTGATTAAGCAACAATTAATAGAAAATAATATCGAGTTTGAATATTTTGACGGAAGTACTCCTGCCCATGAAAGAGAAAGGGCCATACAAAATTTTCAGAATAACGAAAACTGCCGTGTATTCTTAATTTCATTGAAAGCGGGTGGCGTAGGGCTTAACTTAACGGCTGCGGATTATGTATATATCGTGGACCCTTGGTGGAACCCGGCTGTAGAACAACAAGCCATAGACAGAACGCATAGAATTGGGCAAACGAAAAATATTTTTGCCTATAGAATGATATGCAAGGATACGATTGAGGATAAGATATTACAACTACAAGAACGCAAGCGTATCCTTGCAAAAGAACTTATTTCAGATGACCAGACTTTTGTAAAGAGCCTGAGCAAAGAAGATGTAGAATATTTATTCAGTTGATCTTCTTATGAAGTAATGAAATCTTTTAACCTTTGAAATTCACGTTTGTTGCCGGAAACAAATAATTCTGCAAAATTTTTTGAAAAATTGCTGAAGAGCAATGAGAAGAAAGTTCTTTTGGTGTAAACTTGATTTTTCATAAAATTGGATTTGGTTTTTAAAGGAAAATTTTAAAGTTTAAAGTAAAAAAAAAATACATTTATTTGCAATAGTATATTCACCCGATTCTCCAATACGTATTTTCCACATTGTGTGAATAACTTTTTTTTCTGCTATATTTCTCCCGTTTTATGACGCCCCCTGTATTTTTTATGATGCTTAATATTATAGTATTCAGGATTTTGTTTTATCCGTAAAAAGAAATTCTTAAAAAGAAGCGAAATAACCATCAATGGGTTCAAATTGGTTTTTATATTCATGTTGGATCAGATTGGATAGAGATAACGGACAGTAATTACGATTTATTGTATTTCGTTCCCGACCGGGATTGCCTCTGACGTTTTTAAAGTAAATTTTTACTACTTCCTTCTATTAAAAATATTCCACACTTTGTTGAATTCAAGTAATTAAAACTCACTTTGAAATTGGGATATACATAAAAATCACGTGTCATTAACATCGCATACAATCCTCTCGGGATGGCGCTTACAGGCGATTCACAGATCAATGTTTTGTATAACTAACAGTCATATTTAGGTTGGCATCCATATTGTATCGTTGCTGTTAATCTTAATTTTTTAAATAAATAAACCAATGGCAAACAAAACAAAAGTTGCTGATAAACTCAATATCGGAATCAGCAATGCGAATAGTAAAAAAGTAGCAGATGACCTTAACCAGGTACTGGCAGATGAAGTATTACTTTACATCAAAACCTTAAAATTTCATTGGAATATTGAAGGGCGTGATTTTCATGCGCTGCATTTATTTCTCGATGAACAATACAATCAACTCCAGGTAATCATTGATGCGGTAGCAGAACGAGTTAGAAAAATAGGACACTTTGCATCGGGAAGTATGAAAGAATTTTTGGCAGGAGCGTCTCTTAAAGAACATCCCGCAACAGGTTCTGTTTCCGAAGCAACTATAGCCGAATTAGCATCAGATCATGATACATTAATTAGAAAAATGCGTACACTGATTGACGATTTCGACAAAAAATATGACGACGCGGGAAGTGCAGATTTCATCACAGGAATTATGAAGGAACACGAAAAAATGGCATGGATGCTGAGAGCAAGTACCAACAAATAATAAAACACCTATTGATATAGAAACCTCATAGAAATTAAATTCTGTGAGGTTTTTTTATGAGATTATTTCCATCCGTTATAATAAGCGCATACCGTATTCATCAGGCATATTTCGCACTTTGGCTGGGAGCGGCATATTTCTCTTCCAAGGAACGACATAGCCATTCCGGCATCCCATTCTTTTTGCGGCAGCGTTTCCATAATCTGTTTCTCAATTTTTTTAGGATCGGTGCCGGATGCGATTCCTAATCGCGGAGCCACACGCACCACATGTAGATCCACAATAATTCCTTCTGCTGCCACACCCGCTTCGCGTTGGATCACATTGGCCGATTTTCTCCCGATCCCGGGCAATGCAGTCAACCCATCAAGAGTCAATGGAATGTGGCTGTCTTTTTTAATTTCTTTCGCCAGCGCAATAAGCCATTTGGTTTTATTGGCATGGTTGCGGACAGAGCCAATGAAAGGAAATAGTGTTTCCGGCGTAGCATTTGAAAGTGCTTCCATATTGGGAAAAGCCTCGAAGAGTTTAGGCGAAAGCTGGTTGATATGGCGGTCCGAATCTTGTGCCGATAGAATGACACCCACAAGCAACTGAAACGTATTTCCATAATCCAGCGGATGTTTTTCGCCTTTGTATTTTTTTAATAAAGGTTTAATGGCTTTGGGCCAGTCAATTTTTGTGAGCACAAGAAAAGATTAGAAGGCAAATTTAATAAAACGACGACAGGAATGGCTATGGAAACGATTACTTGCGTTAATAGGCAACAAGCTTGGATAAAGACAAGAATTGGAAATAACATTTCCGGCAAATTTCCAACCTCACCAGTCTATCAACTTTTAAACACAATTAAATTTTGGCAAAGTTGCCTAATTAGCTAACTTTACTTTTGTGGAACAAAATTTCTTCCGGAACATATTTTACTATAAACGCTACTTCCTAAACTTCTTTAACGAGTTGACAGAAGACGTGCAAAAGAAATTCAACTGGACATTTGAACTTATTGCGACTATTGACAGGGTTCCGAAGAAATATTTTCAGTACATGGAAGACGGTATTTATGAAATCAGAGTGGAAGTAGGGAACAACATTTTTAGGGTATTTTCATTTTTTGACGAAGGACAAATGATAGTGGTTGCAAACGGCTTTCAGAAGAAAACGCAAAAAACACCAAGGAACGAAATTGAATTAGCAAAAGAAATTAAAAAAGAATATTTCAATGAAAAAGATAGAAACAAAAAATAAGAACCTGACCTCTTTTTCCGACCATCTTGACAAACAATATGGAAAGCGTGGAACAAAGAAAAGAGAAGAATATGAACAAGAGTTTGAAGCTTTCAAACTTGGAGTGCTTATTCAGGAAATGCGTCAGGAGCAAAACCTTACACAGGAACAACTTGCGGCTAAATGCGGTACAACAAAATCCTACATTTCCAGGATCGAAAATAACGCCAGTGACATAAGACTTTCAACACTTATGCGTATCGTAAGAGAAGGCTTGGGTGGACATTTAAAATTATCAGTCGCTTACTGATAATACGCACAAACCACATACTTTGGATTGCAGCAAGCCGTAAAACGCAATCCCGCAACAATCTCTCCGTCCTGATTGAACTCTTCCGAACCTTCTTTAAAATGTAGAAGGTCTTTTCGACAATCACAATTGTCAAATTTCTAGAGAAGAATATTTATTTATTAAACATCAAATTTTCCCCACACCTCATTCCCCAAATCTCTTTTCGTAAATTTGCCCCATGCAGGAATATTTACAGGGATTGAATGATGCTCAACGCGAGGCTGTGCTTCACCAGATACTGTGAACAGTTACTAAAATAATTACAATGGAAACTTTACAATACAAAATCATCAGAACCGATACCCAGTATTACAAATATTGTAATAGGCACGAAATATTGGTTGACACTGTCAGGAAAACCAAAGCTATACTGGATGAAATTGACTTGCTCACCCTGCTCATTGAAAAATATGATGCTGAACAGAATACCTTCAGTGATGCAGATCCGATTGAGTTATTAAAATCTTTAATGAAAGACCATAAAATGAAAGCTGTTGGATTAGCTAAACTGCTGGATGTAAGTGAAGGCCGGGTTTCTGATATGCTTAATTATAAGAAAGGATTATCTAAAGATACCATCCGCTTTCTTTCTGAAAGGTTCAAACTGAACCAGGAGGCTTTTAACAGGCCTTATGAATTGCGTGTGTCGGTAAGCCCTAAAATGCAAAATGCAAAAATGATGAACACAAGGAAGAAACTGGCAATAGCTTGATTCCTGACGGACATTTACTTGCAATGAAGCACCGATTATAGTAAGGATACCGATGTTATAAAAACATTTTTTGCAGCCAAAAAGTTCAGGAATTTGATTTTTGCTCCTCCAAAAATGACAAAGAAGTAATTGGTTATAGCAAAAGTACGATCGATGTTTTAAGAGGGAATTTGCTGGAAAAGTTTATGTTGTTTTGATAAAGGTTGAAGACTGTCTCATTATTTTATGTGAGAATTTTTAAGGTCATTTAAAATAGAAAGCTGTATTTACGCAATAGAATTAACTAAAAATCTATCGCGTGTATTCGATTTAATAACTTGAAGAGTAATACAGATACTTTTTTTAATAAAAGGAATGTTTAGTTCGTACTTTCGGAAATACAAACTTTGCCTGCTACACCACCACGGCGTTTACAGGTTGACTTAAACTTGAAATTAAAATCACATGTCCAAACTTTTCCTGCTTTTTTCTCTACTGCCAATTTTTGCTTTTTCACAAACCGATAGTCTTCAAAAAAATTCAAACGGACAATATGAAATAAGTGAAATTGTAAATGTTGATAGTTCCTCTAAAGACGATTTGTATAGCCGTGCGAAAAAATTCGTCGCTATCAATTTCAAGTCTGGAAAAGCAGTTACTCAACTTAATGACGATAATAGCAAGACTGTTGTGGGAAAAGGAGTTGAGACCATGAAAATAAAAATATCAATAGGAAGCCCGGTTTATCAACCTATGGATTATACATTTACAATTCTATGCAAAGACAACCGCTATAAATATGTAATTAGCGATTTTCTTTTTTACAATACTGGTGACCTCAATACGACAAAAGCGTTAGAGGATGAAAGTTATTGGCTGAAAAATAAACAAAGCAAAAAAATGTGGCTTGACATTAAGCATCAGACAACCAAACAAATGAATAGCTTAATTGCTTTGCTTAAAAAGTCAATGACTGAAGATAATAATTGGTAGGTAATTCAATTATTTTCTTTCAGTGGTGGACCCATTTTTGAAAGACGAAAATTTAAAACTTTTTTCTTTGAGAATGACTTATCCAAAACGGTACAGCTGGAACATCGCAACAGCAGGACGTGCATTTCATCAACTTTTTGTTCGCGCTATTGAAATTTAGTTTCGGCTGAAAATTCATTGAATGTCCAGCCATCCAATGCGTAAACGTAATCATTAATATCTTAGAAATTATGCAAATCAATGTTACATCAAATAGAAAACAAGGTTCAGAAGTTTACATAAATACATACCCTGACGAATGCCCATTTTGTCATAGGGGTATAGAACCCAATTTTTTAAATGGTTTTCGACATTTTGACAAACATCTTCTTCATTTGGCATTCTTTTGTCCAAGATTAGATTGTAACAGCTATTTTATTGCAGAGTATGAAGAAGAACACTCTAACAATTTCTACTTAACAAGAACTATGTTAGGCAGAGATAAACAGAAAGATTTTTCAGAAACGATACGTGGGATTTCATCTGATTTTGTGGAAATTTTCTATCAAGCAGAAATAGCAGAACAAAATGGACTAAACCAAATTTGTGGAGTAGGTTACAGAAAAGCATTAGAATTTCTTATTAAAGACTACATAATTTACAAGGACAACAGCTTAAAGGAAAGGGTAGAAAAATTGCTTTTAGGAAAATGCATCAGTGACTATATAAAAAATGACAGGATTAAGGACATTGCAAAAAGAGCATCTTGGATTGGAAATGATGAAACTCATTACGTTAGAAAATGGATAGGAAAAACTATAACGGATCTTAAATTATTAATTGACCTTACTGTTCATTGGATTGAAACCGAAGATTTAACTGACAAAATGATTTCATCAATGCCAGAATAATGCTGCTGCTTATCGGTTTGTGCAGGGGGCTGAAGTGCTCACAATAAGCATTTAACCACCGTTGGTCTTCCGATGTATTTTACTTTACCAAAAACTTTAAGCTGTGAAACGTTGCCGTTTCTCAAAGCGCCAAGGGGCTGCCTGTAATGCCAATGAACCCTACAAACTTTCTAGTATTTCTTGAAACTCCTCTCTATCAATTTCCAAAGCATTGATTATTTGTTTCATAATTCTTTCCGGGATAGGGTCAATATGTGTTTGAATTGTTATTGGTCTTAATAAATCTGACCTTGTCCAATGTTCATGACCGCCGGTAGTACGCTTATGTTGACAACCTGTAGATAGAAGAAATCTTCTACAATCCTTTAGAGATACATTTTTTAATGGGTTGGCTGACATTAAGCAAAAGCTGGTACGTTAACCTGATAATTCGATGTAGAATATTGTTTTGAGTTGACAATATCTCGCAACTGATCGTTGGTATTTATCAAGTCCGACATTTGTGGTGCATACATCGGCTTTGTTTTACTTTTTATTTTCCAACCAAGCCTTTGCATCTCTATAAACAGTGTATTCTTATTTAACGTGTATCTCAAAAATTCATCTAAGACTACAGTCAGACTTTCTTTTGCTTTCTCTTCTGTATTTCCATATCCGGTTAAATCGAAAGAAGGCATATAAGCATAATGAATATTATCCTCTTCGAAAAACAAAACTTGTAAATCTACTTTTACAGACTTTGCTCCAAATTTTTTTTCACCTTTAAGATTGCCTTGTTGCATAATTTTAATAGATACATTCGCAATATACAACGTAAATAAGAAAGGAAATGTTGCCAAGGCAAAGTTTTACAAAAGAACTGCTTCTCCTAACAAAGTAATTTTTGAATTTTCTAATGCGTAATTTGAGTTTAAGCTTTAACCACCGTTGGTGTTCCAATGTATTTTACTTTACCAAGCACTATAAGCTTTGAAGCGTTGCCGCCGTCTGGTCCTCCTGACCAACGGCCTTTAGTAAAACATTCCACGAATAACAGGCAAAAGAAGTTCAATGCTTTAAAGCAATCAATTCCATTTAAAAAAATGAGACGGTATATTTATTTATGCCGTTGGTCAGGAGACCAGACGGCGGCTGTAACTTCTTGCGGAACACCAACCATGCTACCAATTATATCCATTTCTCTTTGGATTCTTTTTAAACCAGTCACACAAATCTCTTTATCCTTATAAAATACTTCCGAGCATTCTTTAAAAGCATTCTTTAAAATGGAGAGTGTCTTTTTCTAAAATCACAATCATCAGATTTCTAAAGAATATTTATTTATTTATACATCAAATTTTCCCCACCCCTCATTCCCCAAATCCCTTTTCGTAAATTTGCCCCATGCAGGAATATTTACAGGGATTGAATGATGCTCAACGCGAGGCTGTGCTTCATCGCGATGGTCCAATTATGATTGTGGCTGGCGCCGGAAGCGGAAAAACAAAAGTTTTAACTACCAGGATTGCG
>JBDSHT010000261.1:0-7010 GCA_039918315.1 Ginsengibacter sp.
TTTGGGCAAAGTGTTTAATTGATAATTTTAGAAATAATAAATTGAAAGAATAAAAGACCTTCTCATGAAAGCAGAATTAATCCAAACACTTCACCCCGATCCGGCCAAAACAAATAAAAGAATCTCTCTGGATAAATACACATTTATAAAAGAAAATTTATTAAATATTTTATCAGAAATGGAACCTACCCACACCGAACTGATGGAAGAATTGTATGTAAGGGTGAAAGACAATTTTGAGGGAAGTGTTCAGTGGTACGGAGAGACTGTAAAGCTTGACCTTGAAGCAAGAAAAATAATTGAACGAACAAAAGACAAACCCGAAAAGTATAAACTGGCAACAACTTCCGCTAAATAAGTTATCTTAAAACCGGGATTAACCGGATGTGTGCCGGATTCATTTTTATAAAAACAGCTATATGAAAATAAATGAAGTATTACTGTTCAGTATTGGCCTTATATTGTTTTCAATCGTTGTTATTGACCTCTACTGGTGGATAGAAATATCATCTGATTATTCAAAATCATTTGATCAGGCAAAAAAAGAATACCTGGAAAAACTTCCTTCATTTATTTCAAAAGGAGGGCAGGTAGCTGTATATAATATTATACTACTAACGATAGCTGGTTTTCTCTTTTTCAAAGCGGCAACTTTAAGTAGATTGAAAATCATCAGCAAAGTTTTTTTTGTTCTATGTATAGCTATAGGTGCATGGCAAGTGTTTAGTTTGATGTGAAAAAAAAGATAACCATTGTTTGCTCTTTGGGGTGAATTTACCCACTTGCCTACAACTTGGTAGAAATTATCTACTGACTGCACCATAAAAAAAATGCAACTTATAAAGTTGCATGGTGTCAAATTTTTAAGGCCATTTCCTGAACATATTTGGCCGCAATAATAGGGTGATATATTAAGCGTTAAGATTACCTTCTATAGAGTCATCCATTGTTTTTCCTATCAGGGCTCCCGCTGCAATTTTGATCATCGCAATCGCGTTACCATGTTTGTTATCCCAATAATACCCATCATCAGCAGTAACTTTAATTACTGTAATTCTTGGATCATCCACTCCTTCGGTGAACCAGGCTTTTGCAATAGGTTCCCACAAATCTTTGATCAATTCTTTATCGGTAGAAATTGATGCATTTCCATAAATGCTTAAGAAGTCCGAATGAGGTGAACCCTGAAAAAGTAATTGAACTTTTGAATCCTGTTTGATGTCCTGATTCTTGTGACTGTCATTGGCACTGAGGAACCAAAGGTTTCCCTGCTCATCAACTTTTTGTACTGCCATTGGCCTTACTGTCACAGGCTTTCCGGTAGAAATTCCTGTGCAAAAAAAACAGGTATTTCCTTTAGCGAGCTCCTTAATTTTTTCCGCGGCTTTTGTGCCCTCGAGATCTTCATGATTATCTTCCTCTTGATTTTTGTTAATGCTATCCATGTTGTTTTCTTTAGGTTTTAAAATTTAATAATTAAATTTTATTACAATAAAAATGATGCCACTATTTTTATTTTTTGACCTTTTGAAATTACAAGTAGAACAACCCAAGAGCCAACATGATGTTGAAAATTATTTTTTCAGAAAGAAAGTTTTATACTAAGAGTAACCTTAACCACAATGCCGTCGCAGCATACACTACAACGGCACGGATTCGTTAAAAATTTCTACAGGTTATGCAGACTTTTTTTTCTTATAGGGGTTTTTCAATTTCGATTTAATAAAACCATTTTATATGGTATAAGCAATTTACTAAAATAAATCCTGATTTTTGGTTTTCTATCGTGTTAATTATACATTAGTTTTTCCACACACCAGCAATCAATTTTTCTTTAGCAGAGCCAGATGCCGGAAGTTTATAAAAATTTTCAATCGTTCTTAAAATATTATAGTGATTGATCCTGTTCGCATCTTTTGTATTTGCCTTAATTCCGGCCCCCACAAAAATTGTAGCGATATGGTTTGCTTTCGTAAAATCATCCTCATCAAAAGTGAGAATGAAAAGACTATTATTTTTCTTCGCCCATTGGATGTATGCATCCATGTTATGCTTTACCCAATCATCTCCTTTTTTAATGCTGCCATCATGCATGTCATTTCCAAGATTGGGAATCACAATAGAAACCGTTGGCAATTTACTAAAGTCAGAAGGGAAATCTCTAAATGTGAGATTGGTACTGTCGGATAAACCAGTTGGGGAATCACCCTGCCAGTTTACCCAAGGACTGTGTTTGCGTGCATAATGCCCGCCTACGCTGTCGGCAAAGCCACAACCTGTAAAGCCCATGCGGGGCATGCTTTCCGAATATCCCGAAAATGTGAGTCCATTACTTATTAGCGCATGTCCAAGATTTGGAGTGGAAAAGGGTGTCTCTTTTTCAAGGCAACGATCCCCTTCTACGCCTTGTGTACTTCCAGAATATAACGCGATATAATTTGCCTGGCTTGGATGAATGACTCCGTGCGAATTGGTAAATGATAAACCTTGTTTTATCAACGAATTAATGTAAGGCGCATCAGTGCTTCCTACAATTTGGGCATAGCTATGATTTTCTTCAATCAAAATAACTATATGATCGGGACCAGAAGAACGGCTCACATTTTTGAATGATGTTGACATCGCAAGAAGCGGCACCAGCATTAAAAGGAATTTTGATTTTTTACGAACGTACATACAATTATTTATTTATAGGATTAGGAAGTATAGTCGAAAATTGAACCATAATATCCGTTTTGCAACCTCAGAAGAAATTGCCATAATCACACATTTAGCTTATTCGGAATCATACCAAATAATAAGGTAACAAGGTAGGATTTTTTTCTTTTTATGATCTCCTTCTAAGGTTTCTTGATCCTATTAATTGCCGTGTTTTCTTTTCAAATGCATATTCTTAAAGTAATCATTACAATTCAATAATGTTCTATTTTCTAATTACGGGATATTGTAAGGATTCAACGTCGCCCCATCACAAAGTGAAAATAAATTTCTGCATAGGAATCAGTGAATTTTGTAGAGTAAATTAAATTAGAAACACCGACGTTGGTTAAAAATTGTGGCTCCAACTGGCGTTATCGTATTATACCTTTGCAGAACCAAAATATTTTTTATGACTTTTAAATTAAAACAAAATGATAAAACAAGCACTACTCGGTGAATTCATGCATGAAGCCGACAACACTAGAAAACTTTTAGCAATGATTCCAGACAGCGCCTTGGAGTATCGTCCACAACCTCATCTTTGGTCTGTTGGCGAGCTGGCTTCTCACATCTCCGAAGTATATAATTGGTACGGAGTAACTTTCAATCAAGATACTTTTGATATGGGTACTTACCAATACAACAAGGGCGACATTAGCAAGGCTTCTAATATTTTAGAGAAGTTTGAATCAAATATGGCGGCGGCTAAGGATGCAATTGAAATATCTGATGAAGCAAGTTATATGAACGAATGGTCGATGACCGCTGGTGGAAATCCCATCATGCCGCCAATGCCTAAAATTCAAGTTATTCGTGGATTTTTATATAACCATCTTTATCATCATCGCGGAGAACTTATTTCACATTTGAGAGCATCAGGAAATAAAGTGCCTTCTTTGTATGGACCAAACTACGAAGAATCTCAACAGATGATGGCGCAGTAATTTTTCAATAACAATATTTGCAAAAGGGCAAACAATAACAACGAATCGCCAACATTGGATTTGGAGTTATTGGGCTGAAGGAAGTACAATCAACATGGGTACTTCCTCACTTAGCGTGAGTCTGTATAACGTTTTGTTAGCGCAAGTTTTGCTTTGCGGGCTACAGTGACAACCAAATCATAAATATAAAAATGACTAAATTAATTTCTCTCTTTGCAATCTGTTATTTAATTACTTCATGCAATCTAAATCCAAAATCGGCGCAGGACAAAGACCTTATTAGATCAAAAGACACTTTAAAAAATTTCAATTCATTAAATGGTGACACAACCAAATTAAATATAGACGCACTGATATCTTCTCCTGCCAATTTCAAATTACTTTTAGAAAACGAATATGTAAGAGTACTTGAATACTCATTAAAGCCAGGACAAAAAGATACGCCACATACTCACCCTGCTAAATCCTCTTATGTTGTTTCAGGCGGAAAACTAAAAGTATATCTTGAAAACGGTGAGACAATTATTGCAGACGAACAAACAGGAACAGCATCTTGGAGAGAATATGTTGGTAAACATTACGTTGAAAATATTGGTAACACGACCGTAACCATAATATTGACAGAAATGAAGTCGCTAAAATAATTAGAACAAGTTTGGACTATATTCTTTGTGCAAGGGGAGACAAAGAAGCCGCTAGCATGATTGGGTTTTATACCAGTTGGGCCCGACATTGTAACATCTTATTTAGTCCTATACATAACGTTTAGTTAGCGCCAGTTTTGTAGCCAAGATTTATGAATGGGTCTTACTTGTTCTTTGCAAATAAGAATTATAAACATTTACTTATGAGCAGAAAGTGAAACTTTTATATCAAAGGAAAATAGAAAACCATTTATCAACTTTTGCAGTCCGTTATTTACTAATATCATTTGGTGCTTCTTACCGCATTCACTTTTTAATCGAATTTATCTACTTCAGGTTTTATCTTGTGTTTCGATTTTTTATCAAATCAAACTAAGGTCATTATCAACTTAAAATATCTTCATTTTTTTATTTAAAAAAAATTCCCACCACCAAACTCTGTCTTTTTATGGATGTATATCAAATGATTTCGATCGGCTTGTATTTTCTTTTAATGCTCAGTATTGGGTTCTATGCTTATAAAAAATCAACGAATAATGTAAATGAGTTTTTATTGGGAGGCCGCAAACTAGGTCCGGCGGTAACAGCACTTTCTGCGGGTGCTGCTGATATGAGTGGTTGGTTATTAATGGGCTTGCCCGGAGCCATGTACACAGTGGGTTTATCTAGTGCATGGATAGCCATTGGACTCACCATAGGGGCTTATTTGAACTATGTATTTGTAGCTCCACCTTTACGCGTTTATACCGAAAAAGCAAACAATGCAATCACTATCCCGGATTATTTTGAGAAGCGTTTCAGAGATAATTCAAGGGTGTTGCGCCTGATCTCGGGTATCATTATTTTAATATTCTTTACTTTATATACCTCAGCCGGAATGGTGGCCGGAGGAAAACTTTTTGAATCTTCTTTTGGAATGAGTTATAATACAGGCTTGCTCCTGACAAGTTCAGTGGTGGTATTATATACATTTATGGGTGGGTTTCTTGCGGTGAGTTTAACCGATTTTGTGCAGGGGACTATCATGGTGGTGGCCTTGGTACTTGTGCCTATTGTAGTCTTTACTAAATTAGGTGGCGTGCAACCTGTATTTGAGGCTATCAATTTAAAAGATCCAAAATATTTAAGTCTCTTCCAGGGTACTACTACTATCGGAATCTTCTCGCTGCTTGCGTGGGGGCTTGGGTATTGTGGTCAACCTCACATCATTGTTCGTTTTATGGCAATTGACCATGTGAAACAATTAAAAAGCGCCCGTCGCATCGGCATTACATGGATGATATTTACAGTTTTTGGAGCCATGTTGGTAGGGCTTGTCGGCATTGCCTACATGGGAAAGTTTAACCAGGTAATCAGCGACCCGGAAACCATTTTTATTTATTTTTCCCGCACTTTATTTCATCCTTTTATTGCCGGCTTTTTACTTTCTGCCATATTAGCGGCAGTGATGAGTACCATCTCTTCACAATTGCTGGTGACGGCGAGTTCTGTAACTGAAGATTTTTATAAAGCGTTTTTAAGAAGAGGCGCTTCCGCAAAAGAGTTGTTATTAGTCAGCAGGCTATCTGTATTTTTCGTAGCCGTGGTTTCATTATTGTTATCAACTAATCCCAATTCTACTATACTGGATCTGGTGGGCAATGCCTGGGCAGGATTTGGTTCTGCGTTCGGACCTCTTGTGCTCTTATCGCTGCTATGGAAACACACTACAAGAGATGGGGCTATTGCCGGAATGGTTGTGGGCGGATTAACTGTATTATTATGGACATACCTGGATCATTCTTACAAAGATGTGTATGCTATGATTCCGGGATTCTCCTTGTCATTATTGACGATCGTGATCGTATCAAAATTGACGAAAGCACCATCGCAGGAAATCCTGACTGAGTTTGAGGAAGTAAAACAGGAACTGAGAGATACTTATTAATTGGGGCAGTTTTATCGATCAGGGAATTTTGTAGAGTAAATTAAATCAGGAACACAAACATTGACTAAAATTTTTATGTTCAATCAAAATAGACTATTTGGAAAGTTTACTTTAATTATCGTGCTGTCTTTGTTGATCAACTTCTCATCTTGTGGTTTCGTTTATGAAAAACAGGTTAAGGATAATTATTACATTATTGGCGTTGACACAAATACTGATTTGGGGTTAGCTTATAAATTAAGTTCAGGTGGCTATGTAGGAAAAGCACCAGGACAACTTTTGCAATATGGTTTTAATGACACTTTCTTTATTGCAAAGACACGTGAGTACTCGGATAGCCTTGCTTCATATTATATTATAGACATGACCAAAGATTCTGAATTGGCTCATGAAGAAACATTTAGGGTTGGACCTCTTACTGAAGAGGAATATAATCAGCATGGAAACAAAGACTGAACACCCAACTAAAAGACGTAAAATGATAAGCCTTAGCTTTCGGTTTTCCCCCAAAATGTTCTAGCCGCCGATTGTCCATGCAAGGCGAAGTAATGTAACAATAGCAAAAGTTTTGTTGTGAAGGTTTGTGCATGATCCATACATCCGCTTTCCAAAATAAGAATGATATACATTTACCGATGAGCCACAATTACAAATTTCATGATAAGGATAAGCGTCAGTATTCTTGTGCCAGCAAATGGATATTGTTCTTTTTAGGCACAATCCTAAATCTTAATGCAACGTTATTAACTCTCGTAATGTCAATAAATTAAGCTTAAATATTACAATCATGAAATC
>JBDSHT010000262.1:0-3381 GCA_039918315.1 Ginsengibacter sp.
AGTAGGGTACATCATTTTACTATCAATCCAAATGGTGAAGCAGAAGTAGTAAGAATTTTATTAACCCCCGGTTGTAGTGCCCGCAACAAGGAACTTGATTTTTATTTTGAAACATTAGAGATTCGTAGCCGCAACAGTATTGGAAACCAGGTGACCAAGTACCCGGTAAAATCAATTAAGATTTTAGAAAAAGGTCGTTCAACGCTTGACCAACGCAGGTTATGGTTTGATGAAACTTTTGGCAGATTGAATGTGGATGAGAAAGGAAAACTTTTAGGAAATTTTGATGGCGACGATAAAATATTAGTGCTTTATAAGGATGGCAATTATGAAATAACCGGGCAGGAAATAACCCAAAGATTTGAAGCAGATGCAATCGAATTGATTGAAAAGTTTGACCCGGAAAAAATTATAACTGCAGTTTATATCGATGCGGAAAAACTGCAGTACAATGTGAAGCGTTTTAAAATTGAGACGCATACGGTCAATTCAAAATTCCTTTTTATCAAAGAAGGAAAAGATAATAAGTTGGTAAAAGCAACTACGGCTCATGAGCCAATTCTTGAAATGCAAAGCGGAAAGGGAACACAAATAAGAAGGGGGAAAATAAAACTTCATAAAGTGGTGGACATCATGGGATGGCGTGCCATCGGCAACAAGCTAACCGATTACTCCAAAAGTGATAAGATGGATTGGGTGATACCTTCCGATACTTCCGCTCAACAAAATTTATTTGAAGAAGAATAGTTTGCAAAAAATCGAACCGAAGTAACGGTCGGTACGCAGCGCGCCAGACCGCGGCTGATTTATAAAAGTGTCATCTGACGCAGCTCTCCCAATCTATGACTTTACGTTACTAATCTTCAATGCGTGATCCCTTGCCGCAAAACAATATTCTCTTCTGCGTAACTTTAAACAAAACTTTTACAACTTTTAATCCGGATTAATATGGAACTATTACTTCCCCAAATGAGTCTCCTTTTTTTGGATCGTGGTTTTTCCACTATTAATCGTCCTTCCTTTTTTTGCTCTTTTAAACATTACGCAATCCACTTTTAAAAACAGCAATACAAAACTAAGGTGGGTGGTGCTCGTTATATTAATGCCGGTTGCCGGATCCATTTTATATTTTATTTTCGGCAAAAAGGAAAGGATTTCTGTTGCATAGAAAATGAGATTGTCTCTTTTAAAACTGGAAAACTATTCACAAATAAATAACAGTGGCTCGTGTTGCGAACGTATAATTAAAAAGTATTTTCAGGTTAGATATCTTCTTGAGTCGTGCGCGTAAAAAGGTTTTGTAACATTCATAACATGTTCTTTGGTTTTGTATTTTTCAATAAAACTATTGCCGCTTGAAAACATTCTTACTCTTTTTCTGTTTTTTATTGGGTTTATTACAAAGCGCTGAAACATGCGCTCAGAAAGAGAATGAGAATATTCACCACATCATAAACAAAGTAACAGAGCGCACTGATTCCTTTGCCACAGAAAAAATTTATGTCCAGACAGACAAACCTTATTATGCCGCAAAGGATACGATGTGGTTTTCAATGTATTTGTTCAATGCGTCCCGTTTGTCGGCCTCGTCTAAAAGTTCAATTGCCTACATAGAAATAGCCGACGAAGAAAATAAAGTGAAGAGAAGAATGATGGTGTCATTGTACTTTGGCCTGGGATGGGGCAATTTTGTTTTTAAAGAAAGTGAGTTTCCGCAGGGCAATTATACCGTAAGGGCTTACACCAATTGGATGCGCAATTTTGATGAAAATTATATTTTCACAAAGCAGTTTTACATAAGTTCTCCAGGCGAGAAAGATTTGCTGATCAACACTTCTCTAGATGCAAAACCGGACGTTGGCGAAACTATAGTAGCTATGAATTTACAGGTTAAAAAAATAAACCAGCAGCCATTATCGAATTCTGATTTTCAATTAAAAATAACTGATGGCAATAGAATATGGTTTCGGGATAAAGCCAAAACTTCGTCCAATGGATCATTGGATTTTAATTTCACGATCCCTGGCAAAGTCAATGCCGACAAGCTTTTTGTTACCCTGCAAAGTGCAAACAACATGGATGAAAGTCCTGTTTATAAAGTTCCGGTTATTTTCAACAGGCGGGAGAATATAGACCTTCAATTTATGCCAGAAGGCGGTTACCTCGTGGCAGGAGTGCCCACTCATGTTGCATTTAAAGCTTTGGGTGAGGATGGCAATGGCGCCTCAGTTTCGATATCTGTTTACAATCGCAAAGGGGATGAGGTGCTTGCTTCGCAATCGGCGCATCTTGGGATGGGCTCTTTTAATTTACAATCGAAGTCCGGAGAAAATTACATCGCAAAAATAAAATTTGCTGATGGCACGCAATCCAAAGAGTATGCATTGCCTGCGATAAAATCCTCAGGTATTGTTTTGAATATTGAAAATAAAAAAGACAGTGATTCTCTTGAAATAAATATTTCCGCTTCTGCTGATGTGCTGGCAGCCAAGGCATTTTATTATTTGATGGGAGAGTCAAGAGGCCTGGCTTGTTATGGTGCCGGCCTTACTTTAGACGGGTCGTCAAAAATGGTACGAATCAGTAAAACTGCTTTTGCGACAGGCATTGCGCATTTTACTTTATTAAACGAAAACAGGCAACCCTTGAATGAGCGCCTTGTTTACATTAATCGGGATGATCATCTGCGCGTGAATGTGAACGCTGATAAAATGGATTATGGTACAAGAGATAGCGTGGGTATTACAATGGCAGTAACTGATAAAAACGGGCTGCCTGTGCAGGGAAGTTTTTCTGTGTCAGTCACGGAAGATGCGCAGGTAAAGATTGATAGTTTAAAACGAAAATCTATCAGGTCTGTGCTATTTCTTTCATCAGATTTAAAGGGTCACATAGAAGATCCGGGTTATTATTTCCCATCAGTAATGACAAATGATATCTGGCAACACCTTGATAATTTATTGCTAACACAGGGCTGGGTGAATTACGATTGGGCAACATTATTTCAGCCCTTGAAAAAGATGGATTTTCCCGCAGATACTAATTTTTCCATCAAAGGAAAAGTTACCAATATACTCAACAAGCCTGTAGAATATTCCAGTGTTGTACTACTCTCCAAAACTCCGATGTTTGTTAAGACTACCATTACCAACGCAGCCGGTGTATTTGATTTCCCGGGTATTTATCCATCTGATTCGGCTTCCTATTTTCTACAATCACGGAATAAAAATGGTAAAAGTTTTAACGTAGGTATAGTAATGGATGAGTTTCAGCCACCTGTATTTTCAGCACCAAAAGAAAGAGTAATTCCCTGGTATGTGAATGTCGATAGCAATAAAATAAAATCACTCCACACGCTTGCTACATACCGGGAAAACTGGG
>JBDSHT010000263.1:0-3323 GCA_039918315.1 Ginsengibacter sp.
AGATATGGGAGGCATAATTCCGGAATTATTTGATCGTAAAAGATACAATGAAGATGGAGTAGGCGGCATGCATGTTTACACGCCATGGTGGCTTGATAATAAAAAACTTGATTTTCCGAGAGGCTATCATATAGAGTATGGTGGCGGCTTTGGAATGCCCCTCTACGGTTTTAATTGGGGTATGGAAAACCTGAATGGAACTTATAAAATAAAAGGAAAACAAAAAGAAGCCGGAGGCTACGGCGCTTCATTGAAAGAAGATTACCGTTACTTTTTTGGTTCTCATGTAGGCATGGCTGGTAGAGGCGAAACAATTGCGAGAGAAGATAATTATTGCGAAATAGATCCTACTGTGGTAGATAAATTTGGAATCCCTGTGTTACGTTTTAATACCAAATATTCCGATTATGAAATAAAACAGGCAAAGCACATGAAGGAAACATTTGCTGAAATTCTGCATTCGATGGGAGCTGTAATTACGTGGGGCGGAGATGATGGTCCGGAAAACAATTATGGCCTTCAACCTCCGGGAAGAATAATACATGAAGCGGGTACTGTCAGGATGGGAAATAATCCTAAAAATTCTGCCCTGAATAAATTTGCACAGTCTCATGAATGTAAAAATTTATTCAACGTTGATGGAGGAATGTTTGTATCCCAGGGCGATAAAAATATCACCTGGACGATATTAGCTTTGTCCATGCGTACGTCTGAATATATTGTTGATCAAATGAAAAAGAATAACCTCTGATTTTCAAATGATCAATATTCAAAACATAAAAAATTAAAAATTATGGATAGAAGAAAATCCTTAAAAGTTTTAGTGCTCGGCACAGTTTCTACAGGCGTTTTAATGGATGCATGCAAAAATGCTGATACCAAGAAAGTGGCTAAAAAAATAGTCCCTTTCGGAAAAGATGCAAAAAAACTTCCTCCCGGAAGAATGGTTGAAGAGGAAGCGAGTTTAAAACAAATTACAGCCACTACTTTTTTTACTCCCGAAGAAATGGCTACCATCACTGTTTTGGGAGATATAATTATTCCGAAGGACGAAGTGAGCGGAAGCGCATCTGACGCAAAAGTTCCTGACTTTATTGAGTTTATTGTAAAGGATATGCCGCAGCACCAACTACCAATGCGTGGTGGATTGCGTTGGCTGGATATGCAATGTTTAAACAAATATGAAAAGGCATTCAAAGATTGCAGCAACGAGCAACAAATAGAAATGGTGGATCAAATTGCTTATCCTAAAAAAGCAAAACCAGAAATGAAACGGGGGGTTTCTTTTTTTAATTTGATGCGGAATTTAACGGCAACGGGATTTTATACTACGGAAATAGGAGTAAAAGATGTTGGCTATATGGGCAACAAGCCGAACATGTGGAATGGTGTGCCAGCCGATGTTTTAAAGCAATACAACCTGGCCTACACCGACAAGGAATTAAAAGAATGCATCAGTTATTCCTAAACAATTAGATTTATTTATTTCCAAAATCCTTTAAAATATTTTATGAAAAAATCGTTGGCACTCACTTTTTTTTGCTTGCTTTTTATCATGTCCTCCAACTATGCTCAGGAGAATATGAAACCGGAAGACACAGAATATTATACTCCGGTACCGAAAATAATAACGTCGGGCAAAACCTACGGCCTGCCACCTTCGGATGCAATAATTTTATTTGATGGGAAGAGTCTGAGCAAATGGGTTTCCGCAAATGATTATTCCAAACCAGCAGATTGGAAAGTGGAGAATGGGATTGTGACTGTAAATAAACAATTTGGAAGTATTCAAACTGCAGAGTCTTTTTTGGATTATCAATTGCACATTGAATGGCGTATTCCCAGTGATATACAGGGCAAAGGACAGGGTCGCGGAAACAGTGGTTTGTTTCTCGGCTCTGCAGGAAAAGGAGATGACGGTTACGAATTGCAAATTTTAGATTCCTACAATAACACAACTTATGTGAATGGACAAGCAGGAAGCGTTTATAAACAATATGCTCCTTTGGTAAATGCAAATCGCCCGCCTGGTGTGTGGCAAACGTATGATGTAATTTGGACTGCTCCAAGATTTAATGATGATGGTTCTTTAAAATCGGCAGCACGGGTTACTGCAGTTTTTAACGGAGTTCTAATTCAAAATAATGTTGAATTAAAAGGACCTACAAAGTATATTGGTAAACCTTCCTGGGCGGTGGCGCATGGTCCGTCTCCAATAAAATTACAAGCTCATGGAGATGACAGTAAGCCGATTAGCTTTAGAAATATCTGGCTAAGAAAATTATAAACTCCGGTTGATTTTGCTTAGTTCGTGCATCGAATTTTTAGTGGGTTCATAAAGGTTTTTGTAAACCTTAAAATATTTTTCATATACCGCATGCGCTTTTTTATCAGGATGAATGGTGTCCTTGTCTTCATTACCTGAAGTGGGATAATGCGCAATTATTTTTTCGGACTTCATTGACAATAATGCTGCGCCAATAGAAGAAGCATCTTCTTTGCCTGAGAGGTATATCTTTTTTCCTGTGACGTTGGCCAAAATTTTTATCCAGATCGGCGAGTTTGTAAAACCGCCACTTACATTTAATTGTTTTATTGGAAGGGTTGAGGTTTCTATAATTTGCAATATCGAATTCAGTGCGTAACAAATCCCCTCAACCGATGCATGAAGGAAATGACCAGTTGTGTGGTAAGATTTTACTCCGAAAAAAACACCTGCTGCATTTTCATCCCACACAGGTGCACGCTCCCCATACAGATAAGGAAGAAAAATTAAACCCTCACTTCCGGCAGAAATACTGTCGATCGTTTTAAAAAATGTCAGGTAGTCTTTTGCTGTTGGATCCGGCTTGTTTAAAAATGTTTTAAACATCCACTTAATTACTGAGCCTCCGTTATTGATGGGACCACCACTAATAAATGTTTCTTCGTCCAAAACATAATTGAAGATCATTGCGTCAAAATTATTAACCGGTTTTGAGCACGCAATTCTTACGGCGCCGCTGGTGCCAATGGTTAAAGAAGCGATACCGTTTTCCATCGCATTACTACCAATGTTCGCCAGGCAACCATCGCTCGCGCCAATGCAAAACGTAGTGTTGGCGGGAACCTGCATCAATTGTGCATGGGAAGCATCAATATTGTTTCGGGAATAATTCGTTTGAACAATTGCCGATAGCTTATCTGCTTTGATACCACAAAATTTAAGTGACGGTTTATTCCATTCAAAATTTTTAATGTTGAACAATCCTGTTGCCGATGCGATAGACATGTCTATTTCATACACATTAAATAAACGAAACCAGATAAATTCTTTGATTGAA
>JBDSHT010000264.1:0-17192 GCA_039918315.1 Ginsengibacter sp.
TTGATCATTTCATAAATAATTTTGGTTTTCTACAAATCACCTCTTACCTTTGCCGTCCAAAAAAAATCAGGTAAAAAGAATGCCTACAATTCAACAATTAGTAAGAAAAGGAAGAACAATAATTAAAGCGAAGAGTAAATCAAGAGCTCTTGATGCTTGTCCTCAACGCCGTGGTGTTTGCACCAGGGTATATACCACCACTCCTAAAAAGCCAAACTCGGCGCTTCGTAAAGTAGCCAAAGTTAGGCTTACTAATAAAATTGAAGTTATTGCTTACATTCCGGGTGAAGGCCACAACCTGCAAGAGCACTCAATTGTGTTGCTTCGTGGAGGTAGGGTAAAAGATCTTCCAGGTGTAAGGTATCATATTGTTAGAGGTAGCCTTGATACAGCGGGTGTGAAAGACCGTAAACAAAGCCGTTCTAAATACGGTACCAAGAAAGAAAAAGCGAAAAAATAATTAAAGGGCGTTTGCCTTTTTATAAAGAATAAAATAACAATTGCATAGCCTCAAAAGCTGGCGAAAAAAATAAAAGAACAATGCGTAAAGCACAAGCAAAAAAACTTCCCTTAGCCCCTGATCCTAGATTTCAGGATAAATTGGTTACCCGTTTTGTCAACAATTTAATGTGGCAGGGTAAGAAAAGTGGAGCTTACACCATATTTTATGATGCTGTTGATAAGGTTAGTAAAATAACAGGTGAAGAAGGATATGAAGTTTGGAAAAGAGCGCTATCGAATGTAACACCTGGTGTTGAAGTTAAGAGCCGCCGTATTGGTGGTGCTACTTTTCAAATACCTGCAGAAGTACGTGCTGATAGAAAAACATCTTTAAGCATTAAATGGCTTATTAAATATAGCCGTGACAGAAATGGTCGTAGCATGGCAGAGAAGTTGGCGAATGAAATAGTTGCTGCAAGTAAAGGCGAAGGTGCTGCATTTAAAAAGAAAGAAGATACGCACCGTATGGCTGATGCTAATAAAGCATTTGCGCATTTTAGAATCTGATTACAATCAATGAAATATTATATAAAGCCTTTGCGTTTGCAGGGGCTTTTTTTATGAATTAGCAGATTCAAAAGAGTGGCTGGGATTTGTGTTTTCTGCTTTATTGATTATCGAAAACTTTCACATTATTTATTCAATAAAGTTGAAATCTTTTTGAAGAAAATCCGTACATTTGCGCCCTCAAATTATTTGCATTTTTATCGGAAATAAAAATTTGAAAACCCTCATAATTTTCGGTTTGCATTTTTCAATATTTACTTGCTTTTCAAATTGAGACATTTTTAAAAAATAAAAACACGCCAAATGGCCGATTTAAGATTTCAAAGAAACTTTGGTATTGCTGCTCACATCGATGCAGGAAAAACCACTACTACAGAGCGTATTCTGTATTATACTGGTGTTAATCATAAAATAGGTGAGGTGCATGATGGTGCGGCTACTATGGACTGGATGGCACAAGAGCAGGAGCGTGGTATCACGATTACTTCAGCAGCAACAACATGCTTTTGGAATTTCCCAATGGTTCAGGGTCAAAAAACTCCCGATACTCATCAATATAAATTCAACATTATTGATACCCCGGGTCACGTGGATTTCACGGTTGAGGTAGAGCGTTCACTTCGCGTACTTGATGGTTTGTTATCATTATTTTGTGCGGTGAGTGGGGTAGAGCCTCAGAGTGAAACTGTTTGGCGTCAGGCTAATAAATACAAGGTTCCCCGCATAGGGTTTGTAAATAAAATGGACCGGTCAGGTGCCGATTTCTTAAACGTGGTAAAGCAGGTTAAAGAAATGTTGGGTGCAAAAGCAGTGCCTTTGCAATTGCCTATTGGTGCAGAAGAATCTTTCAAAGGTGTGGTTGACCTGATCACCATGAAAGCAAAAGTTTGGGATGATGAAACACAGGGGATGACATTTAAAGAAGTGCCGATTCCTGAAGATATGGTTGACGATGTGAAAGAATGGAGGCAACATCTAATTGAAGCTGTAGCAGATTATGATGAAAAGTTGTTAGAGAAATTCTTTGATGATCCAAACACGATCACTGAAGATGAAATGCATGATGCTATTCGTAAAGCAACCATTGATATTTCTATCATACCAATGATGTGTGGCTCTTCATTTAAAAACAAAGGAGTTCAAGCCGCGTTGGATGCGATAGTTCGTTACTTACCAGGACCAATGGATATCGAAGCTGTACATGGCATTAATCCTGATACAGGGGAAGAAGTATTTCGTCATTGCGATATTAAAGAACCTTTCAGTGCTTTGGCTTTTAAAATTATGACAGATCCTTTCGTAGGTCGTCTTGCATTTTTCCGGGCATACAGTGGTCGCCTTGATTCCGGCTCTTATGTATTAAATACACGCACCGGAAAGAATGAAAGAATTTCAAGGATTATGCAAATGCACGCTAACAAACAGAACCCTGTAGATTTTATTACAGCAGGAGATATTGGTGCGGCTGTAGGATTTAAAGATATTAAAACAGGTGACACTTTATGTGATGAAGATCATCCGATTGTTTTAGAAGCAATGACTTTCCCTGAGCCCGTAATTGCAATTGCTGTAGAGCCTAAAACACAGGTCGATGTTGATAAAATGGGTATGGCTATTTCTAAATTAGTGGAGGAAGATCCTACATTAAGAGTGAGGACTGACGAAGAAACAGGCCAAACTATCTTGAGTGGTATGGGTGAGCTTCACCTGGAGATTATTATTGACCGCTTGAAAAGAGAATTTAAAGTGGAAATCAACCAGGGTGCGCCGCAGGTGGCTTATAAAGAGGCATTCAAACAAACTATTCAGCATCGTGAAGTATTGAAAAAACAAACGGGCGGTCGCGGAAAATTTGCGGATATCCAGTTTGAAATTGGACCTGCTGATGAAGAATTTCTGAAAGAAGGAAAAGGTAATTTCCAGTTTGTAAATGGATTATTTGGTGGATCAATTCCTAAAGAATTTGTGCCTGCTATTCAAAAGGGTTTTGAAACAGCAATGACTACCGGAGTACTTGCAGGCTATCCGATGGAAAGTATGAAAGTGCGTGTATTTGATGGTTCATTCCACCAGGTCGATTCAGATGCCATGTCATTCGAATTGTGTTCTAAGCAAGGTTATCGTGAAGCGGGCCGTAAGGCTAAGCCGGTTTTATTGGAACCAATTATGAAAATAGAGGTGTTGACTCCGGATCAGTATATGGGTGATGTTACAGGCGATTTAAACCGCAGACGCGGAATGCTTGAAGGGATGGACACACGTCATGGAGTTCAGGTAATTAAAGCGAAAGTTCCATTGAGCGAAATGTTTGGTTATGTTACTCAACTTCGTTCACTATCCAGTGGCCGTGCTACTTCTACCATGGAGTTCAGTAATTACGCTCCGGCACCAAACAACATAGCTGAGGAAGTGATGGCGAAACAAAAAGGAAAAATGAAAGTAGAAGATTAATACTTTTATTGAGTTTTATAATTTTAAAAAACCGTTCTGTAAAAGAGCGGTTTTTTTATTTTATTAAACCCTTTAGGCATGATTATTTTTGTCAGCTTATTTTCGAACAAAATTTTTACAATTCTTTGTCAATAATAAATTTTATTAAAGCAGTTGGAGTTTTCAATCCCAATTTTCCCCTCGGTGGTTGTCCCCCGGGACATTCCAGCCGCCGCTTGTGTCTCCTGACCAGCGGCATCGTAAATCTTATCGCACTTTTTTAATTCATAGATTAGCTTCGTGAATAAATGTTTTCCATCTCACGATTGAATTCGGTAGTTTTAAAATATAGAAGCATTTTACAGGTAATTGAAAACATTTGCAGAAGGCTGTTGGTCTGGAGACCAGACAGCGGCTGCGTTTTATAGATCGGGGAATTGATGAGTATAATAAATCAGAAACACCTACATTGGCTAAGTAAAATAAATTAGGAATACCAAAGGTTAAATTAATAACTACGATATTTTTATAAATAACTTTTTGATTGATTTTATAAACCATCCGCGGTCGGTACCAAATCAGAAGTGGGTAATTAAATGCAACATTAAATTGCATGAGATAAGATGCGTAGCATCGGCCTATTTTGTAACAACAGGTTTTAACCCGTTGGGGGAAGACAACAAAATGGAAAGAGAGCCGTTGGCTCGTACCATTTTCCTATTTTGATTTTTGTAGTTGCTGATATGGCCCGAGCCTACGGCTCTTTTTAAAGAGAAGTGGTATTTTTTTCATCAACGGATTGAAATCCGTTGTTACAAAATGTATCGAGCCTATGGCTCTGGTTTTTGCCATTGCTGATATTTTTTAAAAACTTGCGTAGCCTAAGGTTGGTGTTCCTAAAGACGTTCCAGCCGCCGCCTGGTCTCCTGACCAGCGGCATAATAAATCCTGTCGCGCTTTTTTAATTCATAGATTAGCTGGCTTTGTAATAAAGCCTGAGGATTGGAAATATAGTAGTGCCGGGGTTTTCTTTTTAAAAACGTGAGTCGAAGAATTTGTAGCGAACGAAAATTAAAAGAGTGTTACAATCCATTATCAGCGATAAACTTAAATAATGCCGATGGCGATTTGAGCTGTAATTTTTGCATTATATTTTTTCGGTGAGTCTCAACAGTGTAAATACTCAAAAATAATTTCCCTGCAATTTGATGATTAGTTAGCCCGTCTTTTATGAGTTGAATGATTTCGTTTTCTCTTTTAGAAATTCCAAATTGTTTAAGGAATGGATCACCTTCATAAAAAGAGGATGTTGAAGATGGATGTTGATACGGGAAGCTGGATTGCCCATTAGATACGAGTCTTATGGTTTGAAGCAATTCATTTTTATTGCAATTTTTAAGCAGGTAACCATTTGCTCCGCTCTTTTTTGCTTTCTCTATTAAATGTTCTTCACTGTAAGTTGAAATAATAATCACATGAATGGAAGGCCATGATAATTTAATAAAATGCAGTATCTCTAAACCATTCATGCCTGGCATATTGATGTCGAGCAACACCATGTCCGGTTTATTTCTTTCCAACAGGTAAAGTAATTCTTTTCCATTATTAGCTACGTCTTCAATGATCAAATCTTCTTCTGCTTTAAGCAACGAAACAAGTCCATCAATAAATAAAAGATGGTCATCCGCAATAATTATTTTTATAGGCTTGGCCATTTAATTGTATGGAATTTGTATCATAATTGTAGTGCCGGATTTTTCTGAATCAATATTTAAAGTGCCTTTAAGGTAATTGACTCTTGCATGAACATTTTTTAATCCTAAACCATTCTGTTGTTCATTTTGAAAACCTGTTCCATTGTCTTCCACCATTAATTCAAGATATTCATCGTAATAAATAATTTGAATTGTTGCTTCTGTGGCACTCGAATGTTTAATGATATTGTTCGAAAGTTCCATGAAAATTCTATAGATAGTCAATTCTGATTGCTTGTCAAACGAATGACTTGTGTCCGAAGAATAGAAACGAAACTTGCAGAGTCCGCTGTGTGAAAGGGTTTGAAAGTAATTATTTAATAATTCCACAAGGCTGGTTTCTTCAAAATGAGGTGGCATCAAATTGTGCGCTATATTTCTTGCCCTGCTTGAAGCGTCATCGATTAATTGGTTCACAATTTCTGTTTGGCTTTCAGGCAAATGAAAACTTTGTAAACGCATTTTTATGGCGGCCAGATTTCCACCTAATTCATCATGAAGGTCAAGCGCAATTCGTTGTTGCTCCTCTTGTTGAGTTATCAGTATTTGTTTAGCTGCTTCAGCAGATTGTGTTTCCAATTTTATTAAAAGTTGCTCTTTCTCTTTCTTAAATTTTTTGTAGTGATGCATTAGTCCGAAAGAAATAATTATTGCTTCAGCAACCAGGCCAATCTCGAAAAGAGAAGGGGGGAAAATATAACTCTCAGAACCTAAGAAAAGTGTACGGGTAATAGCACCTACAAGGAAAAGGGAAAGACCGCCAAGAATAAAAAGCGATGCTTTAAAACCTTTATAAAAACTATAGATACAATTAATGAAAATCAAAATCACAGCTACAAGGTTTATTTTATTAAAAACCTCAAAAACTATTTTTTCAATAGTATTATCAGGCATTAATAAAAAAGTTAACCATTGAATAACGACCCCGACAAAACACAAAACTTTTACCAATGAAGTGATCTTATATAATTTTCCCGAAGGGGAAATATTGGATAGAAATTTTTGCACAACATGCATCAATAAACCAATTGCTAAAATAGCAACGGCTCCCATGTACGTACTTCGATAGCCATAAAAAGAATCCAGCCCGAGAAACTGAGAATCCAATCCCTCATGTTTTAGCATGAAAAAAAGAATTGTAATTATATAAAAGCTATACCATAAGTGGATTTTTTCTTTAATGAAAAAATATAGATACAGGTTGGTGATTGCGAAGAATATTAAAACGCCTGTGAAGATTCCGAAGAGAAAATAAAAACGGTTCTCCTTCTGCTTCATCACTTTTGGCTGTAGAAGCGCAAAGGCCATTACTTTGTAAGCATGACTTTCATTGACATTCACATAAAAAGTGTCAACAGAAAGTGGAGCTATCGAAATTGGATATGCATAATGTGCAAATAAATAAGGCCGGGAATGGAATGGAAATTCATAACCTGTTTTACCCAACGACGATAATTTATGCTTTTCAACTTTCCATAATTCTGAATTACGAATTCCAAGTTGGCCTAAAAGCAAGACTACAGATTTGCTTACTGAATCCATGTTGGAGATGCTCATGCGATACCAGTAATGATATGGTTCGTAGCCTTTAAATATGACACTTTCCGGTGCTACTTTTATAAATTTTTTTTGTGCATCAGAACTCAAAACTTCAGTAATGGACAATTCTTTTTGAGAAGCGAGATACTCAATACTTTTATTTATAAACGAATATCCTTTCTCAGTTAATGATGCGTCAATAGTTTGTCCATTACAAATGTTTGCAAAGGAAACCATTGTCAAAATCAAAATATTTTTAATGCGCAATTGCATTATTTGATCAGTTAATAGAATGCGTGAAATAATTAAATACCTAAATGCAAGTTGTGATTTTTGTGATCGAAAAAAAATACCAACTAGTTTGTATTGGTGTCGAATTTAATATGAATATCTTTGGAAAGTATTCTTATCCTATTGTATCCCGTTTGTCCAATCCA
The DNA here is from genome assembly GCA_039918315.1 of Ginsengibacter sp. Taxonomy (GTDB): domain Bacteria; phylum Bacteroidota; class Bacteroidia; order Chitinophagales; family Chitinophagaceae; genus Ginsengibacter. Next base: position 7,169 of record JBDSHT010000264.1, read on the forward strand.
TCTTTTCCTGTGCATTTCTGAGCTAATCCCAAATTAATATTGGTAAAAGTATTACGAAACAACATTTTTTATTTCCTAAAAAAATGAGTTTCCGAATGTTCTGGTAATTATACAATCAATTATAAATCTAAAACAAGATGATGAACAAAAAATCAATCATTACTTTTTTTTCTGCTGCCTTTATTTTTTGTGCGGTAAGCACTACAGCCTTTGCTCAAAGCGATAGTAGTGTTTCGGTAACAACTTCGATGTCGAAGGATGACGCAGTGAAACCAAACAAAAACATTTTTAAAACAAACCTAACCGGTATTCTTTTGAAAAATTATTCTCTCCAATATGAAAGAGTTTTGAACAGAAAAATTTCTGTCGCAGTTCAATTCAGAACGATGCCATCATCAACGATTCCATTTCAAAAACTAATTTTAAGTGCTGTGGGTGACAACGATCCAGACACCAAAAAAATCATTGAAGATTTCCGATTGAGTAATTTTGCAATAACGCCGGAAGTGAGACTCTATTTGAGTAAAAAAGGCTATGGTCGCGGCTTCTACATTGCTCCGTTTTATCGGTATGCCTCCTTTACTTCAAATGATTTGAATATTTTTTATACAGATGACAGTAATGTAGAAAGTAGTATTAAACTTTCAGGGAAGCTTACTACAAACACAGGAGGTATTTTATTTGGAGTACAGAGTTTTTTAGGAAAACATGTTGTGCTGGACTTATGGTTGCTAGGGCCACACTTTGGTTCAGGCACCGGCGAATTTAATGGCACTCCTTCCAAACCATTAACTGCACAGGAACAAGCCAATCTCAGACAACAATTGGAAGATATAGACATTCCATTGACTAATAAAACTGTGAACGTGAGTGCAAACAACGCTTCTTTTAAATTAGATGGTCCGTGGGGTGGCATACGTAGCGGAATTTCGATTGGTGTAAAATTTTAGTCCGGTTGACATCGAAATTCTTTCTTCTGGCGTCCTGAAGTTTTTTCTTTAAAAAAATCATCCACCTTAATCATTCAATCATGAAAAAAAAGCTACTTTTTTGTGTCGTAATTATTACAGCATGCTGTAATGTCGAAGCCCAGTGGAGCGGTAACCCAGAAATAGCAAATACAAAAGTTTGTACGGCTCCAGGTGACCAAAATAGCTCAAATGCTATTACTGACGGAAGTGGTGGAGCGATTATTTTTTGGCTTGATAATAGTGGCTCGGGAGGCGAGAATATTTTTTTTAATAAAATTAATAGTGCAGGAAATGCTGTTTGGCACTCTACTGTAGCCGGGATTGCCTTAACAAATACGGCAGACTACAATTACATCGACCAGGTTATTAGCGATGGAAATGGGGGCGCGTTTATCTGCTGGGAAACTGATACAGAAATTTTTGTTCAGCATATAAACAATGTCGGTTCCCCAACATGGGCTCCTGCAGGAATATCATTATCATCAACCGGGTCTTCCGGATCTATGTGTAGTGATGGGAACAATGGTGTTATCATTGTCTGGTCTGATGTCAGAAACAATTTGGTTGATGGATTTCCCCAGGCATATATCCAGAGAATAAACAGTAGCGGAATTAAACAATGGGCAACAGGTGGTATTCAGGCAATAACTTCTGCCGGAGTCAATGCTCCCATTGGAATAATTAGTGATGGAAGTGGCGGGGCAATTATTGCCATGGGTGATACGCGAAATAGTAATTATAATGCAGGAAACGATGAATATGATAACATAGATATTTATGGACAAAGAGTCAATGCGTCGGGCGGTTTAACCTGGGGAACCGATGGGCTACCAATTTGCACTAGTTCCAATAATCAATATTATGATGCCGCCAGAGGGCAATCTTATGTCATTTCAGATGGTTCCGGGGGTGCAGTTATTTGTTGGGAAGATTACAGAAACGATATTAATAACGGGAATGCAAGTCCTTACAATTCTGATATTTATTGCCAACGAATTAATTCCAATGGGGCACCATACTGGGCTTCTGGTGGAGTCGCCCTTTGTACTGCTGGCAATTCCCAGGATGACATTTTTTTAATGCCTGATGGTACAGGTGGCGCAATCGCAATTTGGAAGGATGAAAGGAGCAACTACGGACTTTACACACAAAAAATAAATGGTAGTGGTGTTACTCAATGGGCTTCCAACGGTTTAGCTGTTGTATCTGCTGTAAACGGATTTGAGTATTCAGCGACACCTGATGTTACTGGGTCATCGTTTTTGATTTCATGGGCAGACCCATCTAACTCTCCGCAAGACATCAGGGCACAAAAGATTTCAGCATCAGATGGCTCCTTGTTGTGGGGAAGCGGAGGTACATTGGTTTGTGGTAGATCCGATGCGCAAACAGAACCAAGCATTATTAACGATGGTGGATCAGGTGCTATTATTTCATGGACAGATGCCCGGAATTCAGGAACCACCGGTTCAGATATTTATATAAACAGGGTTTTATCGGCGGGTGTTCTGCCGGTTACATTGATCAATTTTGAAGCCATCGATTTGAAAAATTATGTCTCTTTAAAATGGAGTACAGTTTCTGAAATAAACAGCGATAACTTTTTTGTACAGCGCAGTTTGGATGGCGAAAAATTTGAAACAATCTCAAAAGTTGCCGCTGCCGGAAATAGCAATTCTCTTCGTAATTATAGTTTTGATGACTGGGGAATCAAAGCCCTAAAAAGTTCAATTTTATTTTACAGAATTCAGAGTAATGATTACGATGGAAAACTTTCCTATTCTGAAATAAAAAAAGTAGTAATTGAAAATTCAAAAAATAAATTTATTCTCCTTTCTAATCCTGTAAGAAGTGAAGCCCTCTTTTCTTTTGATAGCCAGGGAAAAGGTGACATGGACATTAGGCTGGTGGACTATTTTGGTCGAACTGTCTTGAACAAAGATTTGTTGATTATGGCAGGTAATAATCAAATAAAATTGCCGCTTAATAATATTGCTAAAGGAATTTATTCGATAGAATTGAGAGGAAAAAATGAACGTTATTTAATCCGGATGATTAAAGAGTAAAAAGAAATCTCCACCTGTAATTTTTAAAAAATGCGGGTGGAGGTTTTTAATTGGTAAGGGGAAAAATAAATTTTTAAACTTTTACGATTCCTTCTTTTATAGCAAATAAAACAAGGCCCACCCTGCTTTTAATATCAAGTTTTGCAAAAAGCGAATCACGGTACATGTCAATATTCCGGGGACTTGTTTTCATCACGTCAGCAATTTCTTTATAAGTCATTTCTGTGCAGGCGTGTCTTATAAAAATACTTTCCTTCTCAGAAAGTTTATAATTATTTTCAGCAAGCACACCCGGCTTTCTATCATTGGATACAAAGTGCATCATCGAACTACTCACAAGATCGTTTGAATAAAAACCTTTTGAAACAATATTCATAAATGCTTCTTTCAACACTGCCGGCTTGCTATCTTTTAAAATATATCCACGGGCTCCCAGGTTGATCATTTTTATAACAGACGTATCACCATCCAACATACTTAAAACTAAAACTTTTGTTTCATGAAGATGCTGCCGAATCCAGGCTGCGGTTTCATAACCATTCATTACAGGCATGTTGATATCAAGCAAAACAACATCCGGCGTATTTTCTTTCGTAAGTTGTTCTATGAAGTGCTGGCCATTATCTGCTTCGAACAAAACATTAAACCCCTCGAAACCACCAATGATTTTTGCAAGGCTATTTCTTAACAGGACATGATCATCTACCAGTGCTACAGTGGTCATTCATTTGTGGTTATAAGGTGATAGTAACGGTAGTTCCCGTTTGTGTTTGTGAATTTACAGAAAGTTTTGCTCCTATCACTTTTGCGCGGTCCGTCATGTTTTTTAAACCAATACCTCCGCCGTTACGATCTATAATTCCGGTATCAAATCCTTTTCCGTTATCAATAATTTTTATTTCAGAATGTCCGTCATTTTTTTCAATAGAAATAGAAATTGTTGTGGCTTCGGCATGCTTAACAATGTTATTCAGCACTTCCTGAACTATTCGAAATAATATAATTCCATGATCATCCGGAATTATGAAATCATCATCCTTTACAATAAATTGCGTTGTAAATTTTCCGGTTTTTTCGAATTGCGAAAGAACCTGTTTTATGGATTCAACAAACCCATTCTCATGGATATTATTGGTGTTAAGACTGTGACTTAACGCCCTTAGATCGACAATAGCTTTGCCTAACAACTCATCTGTGTTTGCAATTTCTTCCTCAGTAGGTGAGCTGCTCATCGAATTCATTTGCAGCCGCACGAGGCTTAATATTTGTCCAATATTATCATGTATTTCGCGACTCACATGATTTAAGGTTTGCTCCTGAATCTCGAGTTGCGTATCCAGCAATGTTTTTTCAAATTCTTTTTTAATCCGATCGTTTTCATGCAATAAAAAATTTTTTCTAAGGTTATGCCTCCCCAGCATAACGAGAAAAAGTATGCCCAGGAAAACCAACACTATTACTATTACAATAATGGCGAAAATAATTTCTTCTTTTTGCTGCATAAGTAGAAGGCATAAGTGTATGATGAATATAAAATGATATTTAAAAACGGCATTAAAATGGAATACAGGTTTCTGTTTTTGATGGTTAAATGATTGATCCGGATGTATTGGTACAAACCAAATATCACTATGGTTCCAAGGCTGAAAATAAGCAGGCCGGCAGCAATCCAAAAAGTGGGTTCATCAAAAAGGACAAAATATTTTTCACTCATTGATAAGCTGAAAAGTAAACCACAACTTAAAAGAATCGTAAACAATTGTTGAAAAATAACTGATAATGTGTTTATGTGTGTGGGTCCCTGGAAGAAGAAATAATTTGCCAGAACTAGTCCGATGATGATGAAAGAAATTATTTTAAAAAGTCTTCTCAGTTTTTTATCCAGAGGAATTAACTTGAAATAAATATAAAAATATAAAATAGTGGAACCAACGATGTAAAGATTTCTAATGAAGTGATCGCTTTTTATGTCCAATAGTTTTGCATTGGCTCCTAAAAGTTCTACTGCACATACTAATATACACAACGGAAGAAAAGCACCAAGTTTTTGCTTTCTTACATCTTTATAAAAAATAAGGCAACTGAGTAAAGCGAGAATCTGAAAGTATTGGTAGAATGGAACAGTCATACTCTAGGGTAACAGATCACCTAGGTTTACAGGAAGCATGGGGTCATCACCACCACCTTTATTCAATGACTTTTTGCTTGAGTTTTGAGGCCACAAAAAAACAGTAAACCTTCCAACTTTTTTCGGAGAAAGTTCTTTAGTACAAACTCCAAAAACAACTTTTAGTTCGGTCATCTGTGGTCCTACAGTTTCCAGCCACTTCATGAGTTCCTGGCTGTTAAAAGTTACACTGGTTGTTAATCCCTCTTCAGGAGTAGAAACTCCTAATTTTTTCATGGTTGCTTTATATTTTGCAACACATGCGTTGGCAACTTTTATGTCTATCTGTTTCATAATTTGGTTATAATTTTTTTAAGATCAAATCTAAGTAAGTTTAATAAAAGTTAGAAAAATTGTTACCTGATATTTCGAATGCTTTATTTCTTTTTTGCCTGAAGGACAATTTTTTAGATCAATGTCCTCAACAACCTTTTGAAATAATTATGGTGAAAACAACAGTATGGCAACTGTTTAAAAAACGGTGACTGTAACGAGGGTTTTACGGGTTTTTTTTAAATAAAGTTTTGCATTTTTGTGAGGTAATAATGATCAAACATTATTCGCATTTCACTCGCCCGTTTTTTTTTTACCTCTATGAAAACTTGGTTTAAAAAAATTAAAGTTGGTGGTTTTTCAATTATAATTTGGCAATTGTAAATTTTTGCATCGTGAAAATTTCAATGCTGTTCGGCGTGGTTTTTCGTTCAAAATGCCCTTCATTGGGCATTCTGAATTTTTGTCCTAATCTATTGAAACGATTACTTTAAATTTGTGCTTCAAATTTTCATGCAAAAATCAGTTGTTGAAGTACACTCAGTCCTCCATAAATAAGTTAGAAAAAATACTGGAAGAAGCCGGTTACGTGGTTCGTTACGAACGCGGATCTTTTCAAAGTGGGTATTGTATTCTTGAGCATAAAAAAGTGGTGGTTTTAAATAAATTTCTTACTCCCGAAGGTCGGGTAAATACCTTAATGGAAATTATCCCTGCCGTGGAAATAAATTACGATTTGCTAACGCATGATTCGCAAAAAATCTTCGATGGTCTGAAATCAAAAAGCCATGATCTGCAAACGGGACTGTTCCCTAATTCATAAGTTTATCTCATGATTCTTTTTTAGCTTTGGAGAGTGAGCTATCCAGAACTTAAAGTTACTTTTTTAGGCACCGGTACCAGCGGTGGTGTTCCCATGATCGCATGTGATTGCGAAGTGTGTTCGTCGAATGATGAAAAAGATAATCGATTACGAAGTAGTATTTTGGTGCAAAGTAAAGGCACCACATTAGTGGTGGATACCACTCCTGATTTCAGAACACAAATGTTACGCGCGAATGTAAAAGAATTAGATGCCGTACTATTTACACATCCTCATAAAGACCATGTAGCCGGGCTTGATGACATTAAAGCGTATAATTTTTTTCAGCATAGATCCATGGAAGTGTTTGCAAACACTATGACACAGGAAGCTTTGTTCAGAGAGTTTTCTTACATATTTGCAAGTGAAAAATATCCAGGTGTTCCCAGTGTTGCCTTGCACACGATATCAATGGAACCATTTACTGTCGGCGACATTCCCGTGATACCAATACTTGTGCACCATTTAAAGATGCCGGTAATGGCTTTCAGGTTTGGCGACTTTACTTACATTACCGATGCAAATAAAATTGATGATGCAGAGAAAGAAAAAATTAAGGGTAGCAAAATAATTGTGGTGAATGCGCTTCGCAAGACTCAACATATTTCTCACTTTACTTTACAGCAAGCCATTGACCTTGTGAAGGAGCTCGAAATCCCCGAAGCCTATTTTACACATATAAGTCATCAACTTGGTCGCCATCATGATATTAGTGCGGAACTTCCTGACGGCATACATCTTGCCTACGATGGATTCCAACTTGTAGTCTAAACTTCTAACATAGCTGTTGGTTGTTCAATTAATAGCATTACTTTTCAGTAAGATTTTGCTTTCAACTTTTTGAATCACACTTCAAATTTTATTTGATGTAAACATTCAATTATGTGGAAGCAATTTGCAAAAGATTATCTGACCTTTTCCAGGAAAGAAAGATTGGGAATTATCATACTGATTTTTGGTATTGTTATCCTCACTCTTCTGCCCAATTTTTTTTCTTACTTTATCACAGAAAAAAAATATGAAACCGATTCATTTAAAAAAGAATTGGCCCGCCTAAAAATTGATTCATCCGATAGAAGAGATTTTAATAAGAAGAAGTTTAGCAACTATGTTGATTATAGTAAATCAAATTCTAACGCTCAACCGATCAATGCAGTTCTATTTTATTTCGATCCAAACAAAGCCACGGAAGCAGATTGGATTAAATTAGGAGTTCGGGAAAAAACTGCGTTGACCATACAAAAATATATTTCTAAAGGCGGAAAATTTCGTACGGCGGAAGACCTTAAAAAAGTTTATGGATTGAATAAATTGGATGTAGATCGATTAGTTCCGTTTGTGAAAATTGAAGAGCCTGAGAACAAATATGCATCATTTGAGAAAAAAGAAAATACAAATGCACCTTTCTCATACAAGCCCAGAACCATCGTCAATGTTGATATTAACCTTGCTGATACCACTGCCTATATTGCATTACCGGGTATCGGTAGCAAACTCTCTTTGCGAATTATTTCTTTTCGCGATAAATTAGGAGGCTTCTATTCCATTGAACAGGTTGCTGAAACTTTTCTTCTGCCCGATTCTACGTTTTTAAAAATCAAGCCCTTCCTGGTACTTTCAAATATGTCAGTAAGAAAAATAAATATCAATACTGCTTTGCTCGATGAATTAAAAGCTCACCCTTACATCAGATATACAATTGCAAAGGTTATTGTTGAATACCGAAACCAACATGGGAATTTTACAACCGTAGAGCAATTGAAAAAAATAAATTTAATTACTGAAGAAATTTTTCAAAAAGTGAAACCATATCTCACGGTCGAGTAAGTGGTTTCAGGTTTCAGGTACGAGGTATCAGGAATCAGGAAAGCATGTGCTTTTGTCTTGCTACTTGCTACTAACTTCTTGCTACTAATATCTTGCTACTAATATCTTGCTTCTTGCCCCTAGCCCTGCGCTGAAAAAAGTTTATCTTGCGATCCTAAATAAATTTTAATGGATTTTTCACAAAGTGAATTAACGAAACAGGTGTCACAAACTGCAAAAGATTTTGCTATTCAGCATATTAAACCACATTTGATGGAATGGGATGAAAGTCAGGAATTCCCTTTACATATTTTTAAAAAATTAGGCGAACTGGGAATGATGGGGGTTTTGGTTCCTGAGGAATATGGTGGATCAGGATTAAGCTATTTTGAATACAATGCCATCATACAGGAAATTTCAAAAGTATGTGGTTCCATAGGTTTGTCTGTGGCAGCGCATAATTCCTTATGCACAGGCCATATTTTGGCTTTTGGAAATGAACAACAAAAGAGAGAATATTTACCAAAATTAGCCAGTGCGGAATTTATTGGAGCATGGGGGCTCACGGAGGCTAACACAGGGAGCGACGCAGGAAATATGCAATGCATAGCAGTTAAAGATGGTGATGAATGGGTTATTAACGGAACTAAAAACTGGATCACACATGGCAAGACTGGCGACGTAGCTGTCGTGATTTGCAGAACAGGAGAACCGCGTACAAAAGATAATTCAACATCATTTATTATACCCCGTGGCATCAAAGGATTTGAAGGCGGCAAGAAAGAAAATAAATTAGGAATGCGTGCGAGTGAAACTGCTGAAATGATTTTCAGTGATTGCCGTGTTCCCGATTCTGCCCGTATGGGAAATGTGGGGGACGGATTTAAACAGGCTATGAAAGTATTGGATGGTGGTCGCATATCCATAGCAGCACTGGGTTTGGGTATTGCTAAAGGTGCGTTTGAAGCATCTGTACAGTATGCAAAAGAGCGACATCAGTTTGGAAAGCCGATCGCTGAATTTCAGGGTATATCTTTTAAATTGGCAGACATGGCAACCGAAATTATGGCTGCTGACTTATTGATAAACCAAGCATGTGATTTGAAAATACGTGGCGAAAACGTAACCAAAGAATCTGCTATCGCAAAATATTATTCAAGTGAAGTGGCAGTAAGGGTAGCCACTGATGCCGTACAAATATTTGGTGGATACGGTTATACCAAAGACTTTCCTGTGGAAAAATTTTATCGAGACAGCAAGTTATGTACGATAGGAGAGGGTACCAGCGAAATACAGAAGATTGTAATTGCAAGAGAAGTTTTGAAATAGAAATTCTGGTATCACCAGGAAATTGCTTTCTAAAAATTTATAAAAAAAGCCGCCTCATTAATTTGAAGGCGGCTTTTTATATTATCGAAGAAAAAATCAGTTTGTTTTATTGTTACCAAATAATCCACCCAATTTATCTTTTGCAAAGTCTTCAATTTTTTGCCCTGTAGCACCGGGAATAAAATCAGAAATTTTATCCAATAGATCACCACTGTCAGGAGCTGTACTATCGTGAGGAACTTGTGTATCGGCAGGCGTTGTGCCAGGCGCTGAAGGCGTAGTACCTGATTGAAAAAGATTGTCTATCGCTCCACTCACCATTGGATATTTTTCTTTAATAAAGCCAGTGATGGTTTGCAATATTCCATTGGATTGTTCGGCACTAAGCCCGTGAATACTTTGTAATTTTTGAATTAGCTCTTCCATGATTTGTGTTTTTATTGATTAGAAAATTTGAATGCGCAAATTACTCTTTTATCACTTCATTAATTGAATAACTATTTGCACTGATACCACTTTCTAAATAGTATTTTTTTTAAAAACTGATAGG
>JBDSHT010000265.1:0-3532 GCA_039918315.1 Ginsengibacter sp.
TTTATTACACTTTATACCACATACAGATTATTTGACCCAAACAACCCGGACCAAATATTGGAAATTCCCATCAATTGGAAAGACCAAACTATTTTGAATTTGGGAGACGTGACTGAGCCTTTTGACAATGTCGCAGACAATGATACGATCGCTCAAACTGACGGAACAATAGTATTACCAACCGCAAGAGATGTACGGATTACTTTACGAGCATGTTGTGAAGGAACTGCTGATTACTGGGGTAATATAAGTGATACCGATCCCTCTATGGATTCCAGGCTGGGCAAGGTTTCGGTGATTACGCTGCGCAAAGAATCTACTGTTGAACCCGATTTGTTTACCGGTCTGGAAGATCCGCAATTCATTCAAGGCCTCTATCTTCAGCCCGATCCTATCCGTCCAAAATTAAATCCACTTTTCTTTAAAACACTAAATGGAAATATTTCTGACGACACCATTCCTGACATCGTACAACGCTTAGCCAAACAGTTGGATGTAGAAGGAAAAGAACTGACGCTTACAGCACCACTCGGTGAAAGGATTGTTTTCTGGTGCAGCAATATGGTTCGGCATACGATGGCGCCTGATAGCAGCAGTATTACATTTAGTGGTAGCAATGAATTGGATGGACACTGGCTGGTATGTACGACTTTATTTATAAACCGCGATTGGAGTTGGGACAGCCTTGATAGCCTGAGTTTTATTTTGGATAGACAAAGAAAACAGGGTCGCGAAGCAGGAAATATTTCAAGCAAACCATGGCAATCGCTTGGCAGTCTTGACGTGCAGCGCATTGCCAGTTTTCAGGCTATACAAAAAGGTAAGGATAAAAAAATTCATCGTGAGTACACCAAGGTTATTTTGATAGATGTAGTAGATGGTACGCCACCTCTCGGCAGTCTGCCTGATATCAGCCAGGTAAAATATCGCATTACTCCCCGTTTCAAAAAGGAGCATAACCCCAATGTTGGCGAGCCACAGGAAACTCCCGCACTCATACTTCCTGCTACCGTGAACCCTACCCAAATGCCAAAATTGGTAGGAGCAGGAATTGCATTGAGCCCTTATATGCGGAATGTAAAATACAGTGCCACAGAAGTTCGTAAGCGTTACCTATGGCTGGAGTTTGATCGTAAACCTAATGATAGTAATGATGATTTATTTGCCAGGGTGCTGGCGTATGCTCCGGATCAATTATTAAGTAATAACGATCCGTCATTATTGGAAATTCCTGAAGAAAGCAACCTGCCCCTTGATCCGGAATATATCCGTGTGATTACTCCGGATAGCAGTCATGAGCACCTTGGTTTAAATGCCATGCAAAAGATGGAAAAATCATTGGATGATGACAGACATTTTTACATTCTCCCATTGCCTCCGGGTCTTCATCATGAAAGCGCAGAGTTATTTGGATTCTTCACCTATGAATTTAGGTTTGGGCATAGCGATCGTTTATGGAGTACGGCGCAAGGGCGCTTTGGACGCGCTTTACGGGTTGCAGGTTTACAACATCCTGCTCCAAGTTTACCCGCAATAGTAACCCGTGATGATAAAAAGATTCGTGTGTCATCTCCGTTTGCAAAGGCCCTCTTTAATGGTAAAAATGTTACCAGTGCGCCTCCGCGTACCAGCATTTGGTGTTTGTTATATGCGCAAGTGAAACAAGCAGATGGATTGGATTACAGGAACATTTTACTCGACGAAAAAAGACTGATTTTAAAAGCTCCTAACAGGCATGTAAAAATCTTCCGGGAAAAAATGGCCGCCGCCGGAAATGATCCTGAACTTCTTTATCAATTGCAGCAGCAATTATCGCAAACAATTACATGGGAAAAGCAAAGTAGCTGGCAAGCCGTTGGGGAATGGGCAAATAAAGATGTTGCAGAATTATTATATCTCTATGGCCTTCCGGAAGATTCTTCATTGAGTATTTTAAGTGTTGAAGTCTTTGGTCAAATCACGAATATTGGAGAACACATCAATGATATTCTTGGAAAGACTTCAGAACTGGTAGATAGTGTTGCGCGAAATTATGACCAGGGCCTGGCGGAAGGAATGCGTCAGGAGTTGGAAATGGTAAAAAAGAAAGGACAGTTTCCTGCGACTCCAGATACCGACCCGCTAAATACACAATTGGGCTTTCACAGAATCTTGAGAACTTCGCCGCTTACTGAAGTACCATTCATTTGTTGCACGGATTGTTAAGCGATAAAATCAAAAGATACAAATTCTTGAAGGTTAGTAAGATTGTAGGTTAAAAATAGAAAAGGATCATCATTAAAAATTTAGAATTATAATGATGATCCCTTTTTATCCAATTTACTTTTTTGCGAAATACTCAACTCGCATTCCTATTTTAATTGACCTCCATTTCAGGAATATCACCATCAACAATTAATTTACCTTCCGTTTTGCTGATAATTTCTTCCACGCTAACGCCGGGAGCTCTTTCCAAAAGTTTAAATCCGTCATCAGTTACTTCAATAACGGCAAGATCTGTAACAATTTTTTTGATACAATTAATTCCAGTCAAGGGCAGTGAACATTTCTTTAGAAGTTTCGATTCTCCATCCCTGTTAGTATGCATCATAGCTACAATAATATTTTTGGCACTAGCCACCAAATCCATTGCGCCACCCATTCCCTTCACCAATTTGCCGGGAATTTTCCAACTGGCAATATCTCCATTTTGAGATACTTCCATCGCGCCAAGTACCGTCAGGTCAACCTTTCCGGCTCTTATCATTCCAAAACTCATAGCGCTATCAAAAAATGCAGAACCCGGTAACGTAGTGATGGTTTGCTTCCCGGCGTTAATTAAATCCGCGTCTTCATCGCCATCAAAAGGAAAAGGCCCCATTCCTAATAAACCGTTTTCAGATTGAAGAATCACATTTATTCCCTCGGGGATATAATTCGCCACCAATGTAGGAATACCAATTCCAAGGTTAACATAATAACCATCTTTTAATTCTTTTGATATCCTTTGTGCTATTTGATTTTTATTCAACATAGTTTTAGTTATATACCCGGCCCTGACCGGAGATGAAAATATTTAATTCCCTTCTCGTTTATTTTGGTTGCCTTACTGTTTTTTGTTCAATTTTTTTTTCATAATTAATGCCCTGAAAAATTCGATGCACATAAATACCCGGCGTATGTATTTCATTAGGATCTAACGCTCCCGGTTGCACTAACTCTTCAACTTCAGCAATTGTTATTTTCCCTGCCATTGCCATCATCGGATTAAAATTACGCGCCGTGGCCCTGAACACCAGGTTTCCAAAAGTGTCACCCTTCCAGGCTTTCACAAGAGCAAAATCAGAATCAAAGGCATATTCGAGTAAATACTGTTTACCGTTAAATTCGCGAACTTCTTTTCCCTCAGCAACTTCAGTGCCTACACCTGCCGGAGTAAAAATAGCGGGCATCCCGTATCCGGTAGCCATACACCTTGTTGCCAAAGTGCCCTGTGGTATTAGGTCCACCTCAAGTTCACCACTCAGCAATTGCCTTTCAAACTCTGAATTTT
>JBDSHT010000266.1:0-3886 GCA_039918315.1 Ginsengibacter sp.
AACATTACCCATGGCATTACTGTATTAACTACCTGGGAATCCATATTTGGAAAATTCGCCGGATTGGTATAAGCTTTAAATCTTGCAACAAATTGTTCTGGGCTCCATGAGCCAATTCCGGAGGTTTCGTCAGGAGTTATATTTGCTGAATACACTGAACCTTTTGGCATTTTAAATTCCCTTCCGCCGCTAAAGGCAAGATCAGGAATAATTTGTCCTTTATTTACCTGGGTGTGACATTCCATGCAGGCCGAGGCATTTACCATGTAAGCCCCATATTTTAGGGTATCTGACCGGGAAGGTTTTTGCACAGGTGCTCCTTTAGAAGGTATGGTATTTATGATGAGGTTCATGGGAAAGTCGATCGAACGAGCTGGTATTGAATTTTCAATCGGTGACAAACTCCTAACGTAGGCTATAATATCATAAATATCTTCGTTATCCATTCTCCCATAATAATGGTAAGGCATTACCGGAAAGAGTGCGTGTCCTTCCCGATTTTCCCCTGTTGTGATGGTTCTGAATATTTCTCCATCTGTCCAATCTTTTAACCCAACAGGTGTGATATTTTTTGAGTAAAAAATTCCCGGGAATCCTAACTTTTCATCAAACTTTTCGCCACCTTTTCCCTGAGTTCCAGGCACTAAAGGAGCCGAATATACTGACCAATCTCTTGTAGAATGGCAGTCCATACAAAGCGAAACATGGTTTGCAAGATACTCGCCATGCTGAACCCTTGCCGGCGTTATATCGACTTTAAGATCTGGAGCATCGCCCACATTAGGCAATCCAAATTTTAAATAGGTAATGCCAATTGCAGCCACCACAACAAGAAGAACAAGGATCGTAAGAAATACTTTTTTCATTGTTAAAAATTTATTTTTCTCTAAAAGTATTTAATTTTTCATTTAAAAAATTAAAGAATATCCCTGGAAAATCCAGGTATTAAAGAATTTAAAAAATAATTCCAACTGCATCACAGGCTGCTTTCAAAAGTGAATTTTGATCCGGACTATCTTGTGCTAATTCCCACAACATAATACCATTGGCTCTTTGCTTTGCCATTAGCACTTTTTTTTCTACGGTAGATTTTCCATTATAATAAACGGTGTAATTAGTAAAACTGCCTTTGCTTACCACCGCCGAATCGGACATAGCATTTCCGCCGTTGGATAATATTTCCCGAAAGGTTTGTACAGTTCCTGTTTGCGTAATACCGGATGGCCGGCCATACGCAGGAATGCCGAGCACAACTTTTGAAGGAGGCATTTTTCTTTCGTCTATCCAATAATTCAATGATGTTTCAGCAAGAGCTAAAGTGGCGTGTTGGCGATAAGGAGCGGTAGTGCTAAAATCGTCGTAAGACATGATATTAAAAAAATCAACGTAACTAAATAATTCGCTTCGGATGGCATCGCGAACCGCACCTGCATACTTTCCCGCAGTGATAGCCGCAGAAAGATAATACTTTGCATCACGATGCAATGAGTCTGATAATTCTTTCATTAATGCTGTATAAGTCACGTCCGTGCCATCATCAGTTCTCGGAAATTCCCAATCAACATCTACTCCATCGAACCCATATTGCTGAACATTTCGCATTACATCTTTTATAAAATTATTTCTTCCAATTGCAGTCGCAGCCATTGTTTTAAAGTTCGCTTCCCCATTAATGCTTACAAAAACCTTTGCATCATTTGCTCGCGCCTTTAGGATTAGCGCTGCTAAAACAGAAGGTGCATTTACCGTTAACAAACCCGAAGAATTTACACTAAAAAATGCATAGTTCACGACATTGCATCTTTTAAATTGCACATCAGGTACGTCAGCCACACTTCTATAAGACGGGAAATAACCTACAACATAAAAACCAAATGGCTGAGGTGCTTTGATGTTTAGGTGAGGGTCTGCGGGTAATTGCGTATTTTCTTTTTTACAGGAACTCAAAAACAAAATAGATACAGCAATTATAAAAACAGTTCTAATAAAAAATAATTTCATTCTGTAAACTTTATATAAACATTCAACTAAACCGAAAAGTAATTTCAAAATATTTTTTAATAGAAGATCAACAATGATCAGCCGCATCTTTTAAAAAAGAAGCTTTTGCAATTTCATACTCAAAATTCATTCTTGAAGCTTCCCCAAAATATTGCACTTCCAACTCACTTGTTTTTATTGCGCCTACTTTGGTTATCGATTTTTGCGAACGATAATTTTCAGCACCCACATGCAACAAAACTTTTTCTACAAATTTAAAGGCATGGCGAAGCATCAAACTCTTTAGTTTCCTGTTGTACTCTTTGCCCCAATATTTTCTTGAGAAAAAAGTATATCCGATAAAAACTGAATGATCTGTTTCATTTAAATCATAAAAACGGGAACTACCGATAATTTCATTTGAAGCCTTATCAATTACCACCAATGCACCACCCGACTCGATGGCTCCCTTGAAAAAATTAGAAAACTCATCACGTTGGTACCTGTTTTTATTTGGATGCTGATCCCACACCAATGGGTCAGAAGCCGCCATGAATAAGGATTCAAAATCTTCCTGCGTAAGTGGCCTCGCAATAAAAAGATCGCACTCAAGTGTTGGTTGTAATTCAAAATTCATCAGTACAGTATTTTTAAATGGTATTTTAAATGGTTAATTAAAAATCACCTTTACCCATGGCACACGTTCTCATCAATTTCCTTTTACTTTTGATGAAATTATTTAATAAAATTAATCAATAAGGAAATTAAAAAACATAATGAGTTTACCAATTGTTAGCATGAAGGATGTCAGTATTGGTTTTCCGGGCACCGAACCTTTCAAACATATCAATTTCCAAATTAAGAAAAATGAGTGCTGGGCATTGATGGGAGATAATGATTCACTCATAAATGCAATGATGGAAGCCATTGCAGGCAAGGCCATCATTTCGAAAGGAAAATTAGAATTTAATTTTGATGAGAAAGAATTTGTGGGCGAAAAAAAACCATCCTTTCATTCTGTCGCTTTATTATCCACAGGTCAAAATTTTAGAAATCTCTCAGGTGTTGATGAATCGTATTATCAACAACGTTATAATTCCCAGGACTCAGAAAATTCGCTGACGCTTGGAACACATTTGACAAACCTGTATCCAAACAAAAGCGAAACACTTTGGACGCTGAAAAAAATTTTAGACACGCTTCATCTTGGCCCTTTGCTCGAAGAGCACCTGATCAAATTATCAACCGGCGAAACCAAGCGTGTGCGCATTGCAGAAGCCTTATCGCTTAATCCTAAAATACTTTTGCTAAATCATATTTTTACAGGTCTCGATGTACAATCCCGAAAAGAAATCATGCACTTTATAGATGCGATAAGCACATCTGGAATTACGATTGTAATGCACACAACAATTGAGGAAATCCCAAATTGCATCACGCATGTAGCCTACGTTTCAGCCGAAAATGAAATTCAGATTTTTCTGAAAAATGATTTTAAAATTAAAGGAAAAAGCGCGCCGAAATCATTGAACATGGAACTTCTTAAAACCCTCTTATCAATTAATACGCTACCGCAATTTGACACAATTGTGGGGATGAAAAATGTTTCGATTGAATATGACGGACATGTGATTCTTGATCGTATTAACTGGGAAATTAAACAGGGTGAAAGGTGGGCATTATCAGGACCCAATGGTTCTGGGAAAACAACATTATTGAGTTTGATAAACGGAGATAATCCGCAGGCATTTGCCAATGATATTATTCTCTTCGATCGCAAAAAAGGAAGTGGTGAAAGCATCTGGGATATTAAAAAGAAAATTGGTTTTTTCTCTACCGAACTCTACCAATATTTTCCGCCCGACACGCAATGTGTTTATGCTATTGAATCCGGATTCTTCGACAC
>JBDSHT010000267.1:0-2525 GCA_039918315.1 Ginsengibacter sp.
TTAATCCGCTTGCATGTACGAAAGTTTCTTTAGAAGAATCATCGTGCTTAATAAAACCGAAGCCTTTTTCGCTGTTGAAAAATTTTACAGTTCCTGTGTTTTTGTTGTCCATTGTATTGTTTGTTTAAAAAATATTAGCTGCAAATATAGGAGGAAAACAGTTATAAAAAGGGCTTTATATTTTTTATTTAACTTTTGACTTCTGAAGTGGCGCCAGGCAACGTTTTCTTTATAACCAGTTTATTCGTCTTGCTCAAAAAAAGAGAATCGAATTCGGGGCTTTCTGTCTTCTTAATCCGATCCCAAAATGTGAAGTAAAGTCCGAAATTGTACTTATATCTTTTATGATGTTGTGAATGATGTGTGGCGCCGATCACCCATTTGCTGAATTTATTAAGACTTCCTGTGGGATAAATTTCAATATCTAAATGATTGATAACACTGCTGAAACTCATGATAGTTAAAAGGATTATAATTACATAAAGATGAATTGGAATAAGCAATAATAATATTGGAATAAATATCGCTTGCAATAATGCTTCTATAGGATGAAAAGAAAAGGCTGTGAAAGGCGACGCAATTTTACTATCGTGATGCACTTTATGAATAATTCTAAAAACTGCCGGACGATGCATCCAGCGGTGTATCCAATAATAATACGTTTCCTGGATCAACATATAAATGAGGAGACTTACAGGCAAATACCACCATCCGTAATTTGAGATATTTGTATAAACTTTCGTGAATCCTTTTTGCCAAAGCAAAACTGTAAATGCGCCGGTAATTGAAAAAATAACGGATGAAATAATGCTCCATTTCATCTCCGTTCTAAGTTGGCTGCTTTTATAGTCGTGTTGATTTATTTTTCGTTGCTTCCACTTTTCAGGAGACCATTTATAAAAAATGAAGTAGAATATTCCTGCCATTAAAAAGTAACGTCCTGTAATTACTACAAAGAAAATAAGAGTTAAAATGCCAAGCCAAAGGCCAGAGCTAAAATCAGGTATTTTCATTAGGTAAATCTCGGAAATTAAAAATGGATTAGTTTTAGAAATTCATATTTAATTTTGTCTATGTTTAAAACGATTTCGCTGGTGCTTATTTGTTTTTCTCTTCCGGTTTTTCTTTCTGCACAAAACGCCCGTCACTATGGTATTAAAATAGGAGTGATGGCGCCGGGCACTTTCAATAATATTACCGATGTACCCGGTGTGAAAGTAGGACACACAACTCTTATCAAGGGCGATTCCATTAGAACCGGTGTTACAGCAATTTTACCTTTTGACGGAAATATTTTTCAGAACAAAATACCGGGTGCTGTGTTTGTGGCGAATGGCTTTGGTAAACTTGCGGGTAGCACACAGGTAAACGAATTGGGAAATATTGAAACTCCAATTGTACTCACCAATACTTTGAATGTGAGTACCGCTATGGATGCGTTGATAGAATATACATTGAATCAAAAAGGGAATGGGGAAGTGGCGTCAGTGAATGCGATAGCGGGGGAGACGAACGACGGCTTTCTCAATGATATCAGGGGAAGGCATGTGTCAAAAGCAGATGTTTTTTCTGCCATTAAAAATGCTTCTTCCGGAGATTTCGCACAGGGAACTGTTGGCGCAGGAACGGGTACTGTTTGCTTTGGGTTTAAAGGGGGAATTGGATCGTCTTCAAGAAAGTTGCCTGCAAGTTTAGGAGGTTACACAATAGGAGTAATAGTGCAAAGTAATTTTGGCGGCGTATTGCAAATCGATGGTGTTCCTGTAGGAGAAGAGTTAGGCAAATTTAGCTTTCGCGATAAGCTGCTGAACAATGTGGATGGAAGCTGCATGATAGTGGTGGCAACGGATGCGCCATTAGATCATCGTAATTTATATCGCCTTGCAAAACGTGCTTTTTTGGGTTTAGGAAAAACGGGCGGTATTGCCTCCAATGGAAGTGGTGATTATGTTATCGCCTTTTCTACCGATCCAGGTTTAAGAATTCCATACGATTCTAAAGAGCCACTTTTAGAGCAGAAACTTCTGAACAATGATGAAACCTCACCATTGTTCATGGCAGCAATAGAGGCGACTGAAGAGGCGATTATTAATTCCTTATTTGCGGCAACTTCCGTTAAAGGAATTCGTGGTCACAATGTGGAATCGATTCCTTTGGAAAAGGTTCTGGATATTTTAAAAAAGTACAATCACATTCAAAACAAACCATAAAATGTACACGATTATCAATGATGACTTTATGTTGCAATCAGAAGCGCAACTTCATGTCAGTGACCTGTCTATTCAAAGAGGCTACGGAATTTTTGATTTTTTTAAAGTGCTCGATTCCAAACCGATTTTTCTTGATGATCATCTCGATCGATTTTATGGTTCAGCCGGTACGATGAATTTGCCAGTGAAATATCAAAGGCCTGAGTTGAAGGAAATGCTTTACGAACTGATTCGAAAAAATGAAATGGCGGATGCAGGAATCCGAATTAATCTTACAGGAGGATACGCAGTTGATAGCTACACAGTTTCAAAACC
>JBDSHT010000268.1:0-4887 GCA_039918315.1 Ginsengibacter sp.
GGTTTTCTTCTACCTGCGGAAACACTTTTTGCAGAGAGGGTATCAATTGATTTCTAAAATAATTGCGTGTGTATTTATCAGAACTATTAGATGAATCTTCTACAAATAATAGATTATTTTCTTTGACAAAAGAAAGCAAGTCTTCTTTTTTTGCAAATAATAATGGCCTCACAATATTTGCATGTTTAGGAAGAATTCCTTGCAAACCCTTGATGCCAGTACCTTTGAAAAAATTCATGAGGAGTGTCTCAATGTTATCATTGGCATGATGGGCGGTGAGAAGAAAGGTAGGAAAAACTATATTAGATGTATGATGTACATTGTTTGTTCCAGCCTTTTGCAAATTGCCCGGCTCATTGCTCCTCATACCTGATACCTCATCCCTAATACCTGATACCTGATACCTCATACCTGATTCCTCATCCCTCATCAGTTCATCAAACCAATCATACCTCAATTCCCTCGCGGCAACCTGGATGGAGATTTTATTTTCTTCAGCATATTTGTTTGTGTCAAATTTTTTTACAAAAAGCGGAGCAACATATTTATTTGCAAGTTCTCTCACGAATTTTTCATCTCTTTCACTTTCTTCACCTCTCAACTGAAAATTACAATGAGCCATAGAAAAATCAAAACCTGCCTGGTGACATAAGGCACACAAAACAATTGAATCCACTCCCCCACTCACAGCGATTAGAAGATGATCACTTTTTTGGAAAAGATTATTTTCCTGAATAAAACTTATAAACTTATTAAAAAGGGTCATCAGATATTTTTAAAATTCCAGCATTCATTTTTCATCCTTCAATTTCATCTTCTACATCTTCATAAGCCGCTTGCAGTTCTCTGTAGGAGTGAAAATCATTTGCACTATCTGCCACCTCCATACCTCTTTTATATACACGGAGTGCCTTCGGTAAATCTCCTAATTTCTCAAGCGTTTTTCCCAGCTGATAATATGATCCAATGTAGGTAGGTTCTCTTTTTAAAATATCATTAAACAACTTTTTCGCTTCTTCGTAATTGCCAATCTTGATATACTCCAAAGCCAGTGCATGTTGCAAAAAACTATCTTTTTCTGCGGTCTTCATATATTCTTTTAGTTTCTCTATCCTATCCATCAAATACTTTTTTACTTTTTTTTTACTTAGTATCTTCGCCACTTTAAAAAAACACGAGAATGAAGATACTAGTATGCATTAGCAAGACTCCAGATACCACAGCAAAAATAGCCTTCACAGATAACAATACGAAATTTGCGGAGGCGGGCGTTCAATTCATTTTAAACCCCTACGACGAATGGTACGCTCTGGTTCGGGCTATTGAATTGAAAGAGGCTGATCCTTCCACAGTGTTGCATTTAATTAATGTTGGAGGAGCCGATGCTGATCCTATTATCAGAAAAGCTTTGGCGCTTGGGGGCGACGAAGCATTCAGAGTAAATAGTGATAGCAGAGATAGTTTTTATATCGCTTCGCAAATAGCTGAAGTAGCCAAACAAAATAATTACGACCTCATTTTTACAGGAAAAGAGACGATTGATTACAACGGATCTTCCATTGGTGGTATGGTGGCTGAGCTGTTGGAACTTCCTTATATTTCTTTAGCTACTAACTTTTCCATTGAAGGAAATGCAGCCACTATTAAGAGAGAAATTGAAGGTGGCGAAGAGGTTGATTTAGTAAATCTTCCGCTGGTAGTTAGTTGTCAAAAAGGAATGGCAGAGCAAAGAATTCCAAACATGCGTGGCATCATGGGCGCACGGACTAAACCATTAAAAGTTATAGAGCCCGCTCCCGCTGATACGCTTACCAGCATTGATTCTTTTGAATTACCACCTGCAAAGGCTGGAGTAAAATTAGTACCCGCAGATCAGCCTGAAGAACTGGTTCGATTGCTCCACGAAGAAGCCAAGGTTTTTTAAAATACCCCGTTTTTATTTAAAGAAAAAAACTCAGCTTTCAACTTTCGGGATAAAAAATGCTAACCAATAAACGACACAAATTTTAAACTACAATCATGAGTGTATTAATATTTTTAGACCAGTCTGAAGGAAGCATAAAAAAGAGTTCTATTGAAGCCGCCGCTTACGGAGCAAAGGTTGCCGAAATACTCGGCACATCTGCTGAGGGAATTGTGTTAGGGACCGTGAAGGATGATTTAAGTGCTTTAGGCATTTATGGTTTACAAAAAATTCATTCTGTAAAAAATGATGCCCTCAATAATTTTGACGATGATGTGTTTACCCATATCATTGGAGATGCAGCTAAAACACTGGGAGCAAAAGTGATCATTCTTTCCAATAATTTTAATGGCAAAGCCATCGCTCCTCGTTTGTCAGTAAGACTCAAGGCTGGCCTTGTTTCAGGCGCGGTTGCATTGCCGGAAATATCTAATGGATTTACAGTAAAGAAAAACGTATTCAGTGGTAAAGCTTTTGCCAACGTTTCTATAAAGACGGATATAAAAATAATTTCTTTAAATGCTAATGCCTACAAAGCAGTTGAGGGCGAGGGTTCAGCGGAAGTTGTAGAAATGAATGTTGAAATTCCACAATCAAGAGTAAAGGTTAAAGAAGTAAATAAAGTTGTTGGAGAAGTTCCATTAGCAGAAGCAGAAATAGTGGTAAGTGGAGGTCGTGGATTAAAAGGTCCGGAAAATTGGGGAATCGTAACTGATCTTGCAAAAGTATTAGGTGCCGCAACTGCTTGTAGCCGCCCTGTCAGTGATGCTGATTGGCGTCCTCACCATGAACATGTTGGACAAACAGGTTTGGCTATTGCTCCCAATTTATATATTGCCATTGGCATCTCCGGCGCTATTCAACATTTGGCCGGGGTCAACAGAAGTAAAACCATCGTCGTTATAAATAAAGACCCCGAAGCTCCATTTTTCAAAGCTGCCGATTACGGAATAGTTGGCGATGCGTTTGAAGTGGTACCAAAAATTACCGAGGCCATCAAAAAATTAAAAGGATAATCATGCATAAAAAAGAGTTGCAATTTTAATATATTTGTTAGGTTTACAAAAACAAAATACAGAGATAGATATGAAGAAAATCGAGTTGGAAATTGTTGCTCTTTCTCACAGTATAACTCAAACCCATTCTTATGCAGTGGTGCTCGGTGAAGTAAATGGATTGCGAAGACTTCCTATTGTTATTGGCGGTTTTGAAGCGCAAGCCATAGCAGTGGCTTTGGAGAGGATGCAACCCAGCCGTCCCCTCACTCACGATCTCATGAAAAATTTTATGTTGGCGTTCAATGTTGAACTTCATGAAATAATTATTAACGATCTGCAGGAAGGAATTTTTTATTCTAAATTAGTTTGCTCTACTGATAAGGACACTGTTGAAATAGATTCCCGTACGTCTGATGCAGTAGCTCTTGCGGTGCGTTTTGGTTGCCCAATTTTTACTTATGATAATATTCTGGATAGTGCCGGAATCTTGATGGAAGAAGATGATAAAAAGAAAAAAGTCTTGGTGTCTCACACAGAATCTGACGGTGATGATCTTAAGAATTTGTCTTTATTAGAATTAGAAAAATTACTTACAGAGGTATTGGAACACGAAGATTACATCAAGGCTGCATCCATCAGGGATGAAATAAAAACCAGGAAATCAAATTGATTCGATTTTAAATCTCACGACTTATTATTCACTACTTGATAGCTGATGGTAGCTTTTCCGCATTGTAAAATTAATCTTGGTCTCAATATTCTCAGAAAAAGGGAGGATGGTTATCATGATATTGAAACGGTCTTCTACCCTATTCCAATTTTTGATATTGTTGAAATAATTACAAGCGAGGATAAAACACATTTCACTCATTCCGGAATCGATACAGGTGAATACGAAAATAATTTATGCTTCAAGGCTTTTCATCTGGTAAAAAATGATTTCCCAAACCTCCCTCACGTAGCTATTCATTTGCATAAGGTAATTCCTATTGGCGCCGGCCTTGGTGGCGGTTCTTCAGATGCTTCATTCATTTTATCTTTATTAAATGATAAGTACAATTTAGGTATTTCTGAGTTGAAACTTTTCGACTATGCTATACAGTTAGGAAGCGATTGCCCATTCTTTTTAAAACATCAAACATCATTTGCTACCGGGCGTGGTGAAATCTTATCACCACTTAATCTGGATCTGTCTGGTTATAATATTGTTATCATAAATCCGGAAATTCACATTAACACAAAGGAGATATTTCAAAAAATAATTCCATCGATACCTGCGAAACGAATCGATAAAATTATTAGTCAGAATATTAAAACGTGGAGGAACGAGCTTGTAAATGATTTTGAAAAAGTGGTATTCCCTATACATTTTGAATTATCAGAAATCAAAAATAGATTGTACCAACAAGGCGCTGAATATGCTTCTATGACTGGCACAGGAAGTACTCTTTTTGGAATATTTAAAAAAGATAAAAAGATTACTACATCATTCGATGATAAGTATTTTGTGAAAACAATTTCGTTGTAAAGCTTTTATTAAAAATTAATAATAACTTTGCTCCGCAATTAAACAATTGAACAACTCTATCTCCATACAAAGTTTTTTAGCTAAGAATCTCGATTTCTTAGATCACAAGGCATAACCATATCGCCCCTTACTTTTTCCCCGGAATTATCCTTTTTTAATTTATTATTTTATTTATATGTCAACACAATTAGCGGTTACTAAATCCGATCATTTAATGGAACTTGATAACAAGTTTGGTGCTCATAATTATCATCCTTTACCGGTAGTATTAAAAGAAGGAAAAGATATTTTTGTTTGGGATGTGGAAGGAAAAAAATACTACGATTTTTTAAGTGCTTATTCAGCCGTAAATCAGGGTCATTGTCATCCAAAAATTATCAAGTCATTTGTGGATCAGG
>JBDSHT010000269.1:0-4993 GCA_039918315.1 Ginsengibacter sp.
CTTATTTAGCGCATGTGATGATTAGTCCAGTGAAGAAGAAGTGAGGGGAGAAGGGGTGAGGTATGAGGGAAGAAGGTACGAGGGAAGAAGCAGTGAGCCTTGAGCGAAGAAGATATGAGCAGTGAGCAATGAGCAATGAGCAATGAGCAATGAGCAAAGAAGCAGTGAGCTTTGAGCAAAGAGGCAATGAGCGAGAAGTATTATTCTTTCCAAAAAAATTAATGCAATCGATGAATCTTTTCAAGAAAAGTATCCGTTCATAACATTAATAACCTTTTTACATTTCATTTATTTTTACCTTGCACTCGTTATCAATTTAGTATCGGTATCATTTCGATAATTCTGAAAGCCTTAATTGGAAATATGCAATAAGAACGATTACAATTCCAAAGACTATAGGGGTGCCCAATGATCGTAAAAGAGTTTAGTAAGAATGTACCATCGTGTAATTAAAAAAAGTACAAGCGCGGGCAAAGTAATCTTCGTTTTATTGTTTGCGTGTATGCCTCACTGTTTGTCTGCCCAATCTACCAGCGACTCATCATCTTTAACCAATGCCACGTTGCAGAATTGTATCCGCTATGCCATCACGCATAACCCGGATTTACAAAATGCGAAACTTAATGAAGACATTACCGAAACGGTTATCAAAAGCAAATTATCCGAATGGTATCCGCAGGTAAATTTTAATTATAATCTTCAGCACAACTTTCAGTTACCCACCACCAATTTTAATGGCAACCTTGCTCATTCCGGAACGTATAATACCTCCGGTGCTGATTTTGGTGTGACTCAAAACATTTTTAGCAGGGATGCTTTGCTGGCTTCGCGTACTGCAAAAGATGTAAGGTTATCGGCTTCCGAAAATACACAGAATCAGAAAATAGACATTGCCGTTATGGTAAGCAAATCCTTCTATGATTTGATGCTTACCGAACAACAATTGAAAGTGATAGAACAGGATATAGTGCGGAATGAACGAAGCTATAAAGATGCATTTTATCAATACCAGGCGGGCATTGTAGATAAAACAGATTATCAGCGGGCATTGATCGCATTGAATAATTCCAAAGCAAAAAAAGTATTTGATGATGAATCGCTGAAAGCAAAGAATGCTTATTTGCAAGAGTTAATGGGCTATCCATTATCTCAAAAAATAGACCTGGTGTATGACACTGCGCAAATGGAAAAGGATATTTTTATTGATACACTTCAATCTGTCAATTATGCAAACCGAATAGAGATACAACAGTTGGAAACTCAAAAGAAATTGCAGGAATATAATCTGCAATATTACAAATGGAGTTTCCTTCCGAATGTTTATGCTTTTGGAAATTACAATCTCAACTTCTTAAACAATCAATTTCCGAAACTATACAGTGCTGCGTATCCTAATTCCTCTGCGGGCATCACGCTCTCTCTGCCTATATTCCAGGGTGGTAAACGATTGCATCAAATTAAGGTGGCAGAGTATCAGATTACGCAGGCGGATAATGATATTAAAAGTCAGCAATATAATATCAATACGCAATATCAAAATGCAATGTCTTCTTATAAAAGTAACCTGTATAATTTTTTCAGTCTGAAAGAAAATCTTTCTTTAGCGAGTGATGTATATACCGTAATTCAATTGCAATATCGCTCAGGAGTGAAAGCCTTTTTGGACGTGGTGATTGCTGAATCGGATTTACGTGCGGCACAAATTAATTATTACAACGCGCTGTACCAGGTGCTTTCAAGCAAAATAGATGTGGCCCAGGCCATGGGAACCATCAGCTATTAAAATTATTAATTATGAAATGGACACATCAAAATAGCATTCTCTTTTTAGCAATAGCAATTATGTTAGGAGCATGCGCCGCAAAGGACAGTAAGCCGCAATCAGCGACTCCGCCTGCAGTGCCGGTAACCATTGCAGAGGCTACGATAACCAACGCGGAATATAATGATGAATTTCCGGGAACCATCAATGCATTAGACCAAATAACACTCACTTCGCAGGTGACGGGATATATCACCGGCATTTATTTTAGCGATGGTCAACATGTAAAAAAAGGACAACGACTTTACTCGATTGATGCACAGATTTACAAAGCCAATTATAACCAGGCAGTTGCTGACTTGCAGGTACAGGAGGCTAATTTGGTGAAAGCTCAACAAGATGCCAACAGGTTTAATGAGTTGCTAAAACATGATGCGATTGCGAGGCAACAGGTGGATTATGCCAATGCCGCTTTAGTTGTAAGTCAAAAACAGGTAGCCGCCGCAAAAGCTTATGTATCCAGCATTTCATCTAATGTTAACTTCTCTACAATCTATTCGCCTTTAACCGGAACCATAGGTATTTCAATGGTGAAAAAAGGAACATCAGTGGTTGCCGGACAAACTGTTTTGAACACGGTTTCTACCAACAATCCCATCACGGTTGATTTTACTGTAGATCAAAAAAATATATTTCGCTTCGCGGAATTGCAACAGAATAAAGACAATGTAAAAGATTCAACTTTTACAATCGCTTTTGGTGATGATGTTTATCCTTTCCCCGGTAATATCAGTTTAATAGACAGGGCCGTAGATCCCCAAACAGGAACTATAAGAGTGCGGTTAGTTTTCCCAAATGATAAAGATTTATTGAAACCGGGAATGAATACAACAGTTAGAGTAAAAAATATTTCTCCGAAAAATTCTATCATGATACCACATAAGGCCGTAACGGAATTACTGGGTGAATACTTCGTGTATGTGGTGGGTGATAGTTCTAAAGTGTCGCAACGAAAATTAGTATTGGGCCAGCAGATCGGAGGAAACATCATTGTAA
This sequence comes from Ginsengibacter sp., assembly GCA_039918315.1. Taxonomy (GTDB): domain Bacteria; phylum Bacteroidota; class Bacteroidia; order Chitinophagales; family Chitinophagaceae; genus Ginsengibacter. Next base: position 2,819 of record JBDSHT010000269.1, read on the forward strand.
AAGATGGATTGAAACCCGGGGAAAAAATAGTGGTGGAAGGAGTTCAGAATTTGCATGAAGGGTCTGTAGTGAAAATAGCTCCCTAACGGTTCGGATTTAAAGAATAATTCATAATAAAAAACAATAGCTTCCCGGATAGAAAGACTTGAAAGTTCCGTCCTTACAGGGAAAACAGGGAAGCGTACTTTATATGATCGCAGAAACATTTATAAAACGCCCGGTAACAGCAATTGTAATTTCAATTGTAATAGTGCTCGTAGGTATTATTTCTTTATTGAACCTGCCTGTTGCAAAGTATCCAAATATTTCACCACCAACAGTTTCTGTGTCGGCCAGCTTTATTGGCGCTGATGCCGCAACTGTAGAGCAAACGACTACCACTCCGATGGAGACGCAGATCAACGGAACGCCGGGCATGACTTACCTTACGAGTGGCAGTACATCTAGCGGACAAAGCAGCATCAATGTGATCTTTGATGTGGGTACGGATATAGACATCGCAACAGTAGATGTACAAAACAGGGTGAACGTAGCGCTGCCTACTTTACCGGACGAAGTAAAAAGATTGGGCATCACCGTACGCAAGCGCAATCCCAGCGCCCTCGCCATTCTTGCGTTTTATTCTCCTCATGGTACACATAGTTCGAGCTTCATTGGCAATTATGTAAACATACATGTGCAGGATGCTTTGAAGCGCGTGAAAGGCGTTGGCGACATTGATTCACATGGCGATGATTTTAGTATGCGCATCTGGCTCAACCCGGAAAAACTGGCTGCATTGAAACTTACTCCTGCTGATGTGAGCGCTGCAATTAATGACCAGAATATACAGGTGGCACCTGGTACAATCGGAGGCCTTCCACAACCTGGCCAGCAAAGCTTTGAATACAATGTATTGACCAATAGCAGGCTTAATACGGCGGAGCAATTTGAAAATATTATCGTGCGCAATAATCCTGCAACAGGTAGCATTGTATATATGAAAGATATTGCCAGGGTAGAATTAGGCAAATTTAATTATGGTCATAATTCTACTGTGAATGGTTTGCCTGCGACCTACGTTATTGTATATCAAACTCCCGATGCAAATACACTCGCAACTTATGAAGGAATTCTCAGCACGCTTAAAGAACTAAAGAAAACATTTCCAAATGATATGGATTACCTGATACCCAGTGAAACGGTTTCTGTGGTGCAGGCTTCTATTAGAGAAGTAGTTTTTACTTTGATTGAAGCATTGATATTAGTGGTGTTGGTGGTGTTTTTATTTTTACAGGATTGGCGCGCTACGTTAATTCCGGTGTTAGCGATTCCCGTTTCGTTGATAGGAACATTTATATTTTTTGTTCTGTTTAATTTTACCATCAATACCCTCACTTTATTTGCATTTATACTCGCTATAGGAATCGTTGTAGATGATGCCATCATTGTGGTAGAGGCTGCGCAACATTATATAGACAAATATAATTTATCAGCAAAAGAAGCTACGCGAAAAGCAATGCAAGATATCTCAGGACCTGTTGTGGCTATTGCTTTAATACTCGCTGCTGTATTTGTACCGGTCGGATTCATACCGGGAATTGTAGGAAAGTTATATCAACAATTTGCAATTACTATTGCAGTATCTGTAATTATTTCTGCGTTTGTTGCGCTATCACTTACTCCTGCCTTGTGTTCCATCATGCTACGTCATTCTAAAGGAAAAAATGATAAGAAAAACTTTTTGGAAAAATTCTTTGCTGCATTTAACAGCCGCTTTGGTAAAATAACTAATTCTTATACAAGGGGCGTTGCATCATGGATTAAAAAGACACCATACGTCCTCACGCTTTTAATCGCAATATTCATAGTATTGTTTTTTCTGTTTAAAAATAAACCCACAGGATTTATTCCACAGGAAGATGAAGGAAGTTTGTTGGCAACTTATGAAATGCCCGAGGCTACTTCAACAGAAAGGAGTTATGCCATGTTATTAGATTTGGTTTCGCGGATAAAATCAATCCCTGAGGTATCAGTGGTGGGTGGCCTTGCGGGGTACAACTTTATCCAGGGTTCTAACAAGCCGAATGTAGGTACGATGTGGATCATGCTAAAACCATGGGATCAAAGGAAAGGGAAAGATCAGGATGAAATGAGTGTGATAAAAAAGATCCAGGAAAAAACCGCAGATATTAA
>JBDSHT010000270.1:0-2602 GCA_039918315.1 Ginsengibacter sp.
CTGCGTTTGCAGAGATAGACACTGTGTTTGTACAAAGCAAAAAAACCGGGAGATGGTGGATGCAGTTACCCAATAAAAAAATGATTCCCTGTAGTTATAATGATTACCTGGTAGCCAGCAATAATGACATTCCGGAAAGGTGGTTGAGGGCGCAGGAAAGGAATGCGTGATGGGTAAAGTATTTTAATACAATCATTTCTTCCCCAATATCCTTCGCACCTCTTCAAACGCCTCTACATTATTTTGTCGTTTTAAAGAAGCCTTCACTTCCAACTTTTCGTTGGCTGTCAAATGAAAATTGAGGGCTGCTCCGGCCTGCTCTTTTTCAGGAATATACATGAATGAAACCCTGTGAACATTACTATCAATTGCATGCTGAGCCAGCGTGATTTCATCGTCCTGAAAATAATCCTGTAGCATAAACCAATTGGTTTGCAACATGGTGAAGGGCTTGGTTACTATTTCAGCGATACCTCCATTTTTATAGGTATCGTCCCAGCTACCTTTCTGGCGCGACCGGATTTGAATGATAAGCACACCCCGGGTATTTTCATTTATCCAATCACGAAAAACATTTAAAAACCTAAGAGAAGTTTCCTGTCCATTATTATCACGCAAACCTGCGTCCATTACATCTATTACCGGGTTTGATGGCAACCACACAGCGGGCAGCACATAAGGATAAGTCGCGTTCATCCTCAGCGCAGTTAGCAACCTTAGATTCATTGGGTTTTCATTTTTAAAAAACTCAGCAAAATCAATTGCATCCGGCCCACTGCCTGGGGAAGTGTTATCTCTAAATTCTTCCTGCATCATAAAACTTATGGGCTGTGTGCAGATCATCATCTTTTTCAGATCACGGGTAATAACAGAATTTAAAATCATCAGGGGAATTTGTGCCGAACTTTCTGCATCCTTATAATACCCGATATTTTTATCCAGAACACCTTCAGTGTTGGTATTCAATTTTAATTCAAAAGCATACCCACGGTCCTTAATATAACGGTTACCCCCAATCGAAAATTTTTGAACAGGAGAAATTAAATCACGTGCAATCATTGATGAAAAAACAGGATTTAAAAGATCCTCTGAAATGTTATCAAGATATTCATTGCTCTGCAGATTTATGTCAGAACCATTCTTCTTCAGCCGTGTCAGTTCTCTAAAATAGGTGCTTGCCAACATGCCACCGGAGGCCCCGCTCATCAACATCGTCTTATCCAGAATAGCTCCATTAGTAACACTGTCGAGTTGCTGCAACACATTCATCGAAAAACTGGCTCCCCTTAATCCACCACCACTAAAATTAAAAAATATCATCAGTGGTTTTTCTTCATTTTGCTTTTGCTTCCACCGGTTTAAAATAGCAATCATGTTTTTTTTGTCTGCTTCATTTTTCTCTGGCGTGTTCAAAGATTTTAAATGTTGCAATGAATAATCAGGCCTTTCTTTATTTGAATAATCCAGGCCATACGCCTTGTTGCGCGGATCAATAATATTGTTCTGATACAAGACATTTAAAATCAAAAAAAGCAAGATCATAAACAAAAGGCTCCAGCTTCTTAAGAAATAAGAGAGCGCTCCCATCACCGCAACCATGATCGAAAAAAGAATAAAAATACTTGCTGCAGCCGGCACCTGGAAGAATTTTTGGTCGAGGAAAAAAGCAATCAAAACCATAAAAATAAAAGCCAAAAAAACCGTGACCATTGCCGAAAAATGATGCCGTTTAAAAATGACGTCGAGGAAGGCCTGGCTGTAATGATTGACTGGCCTGGCTTTCTTGAATTTAAACCGGGCATTTAAATAAAACCCCTTTGGTAATTGAAAAATATTTTCCGGAACCTCAGTATTTTTACCTTTCGTTCCCTTCTCTTCAAACTCTATAAAACCAGGTTTAAAAGCGCGATTTATCCGCTTATCCGCATTAAAAAAATAGGCAAAAGAAACGAGGATCAACAAAATAAAGCCTCCCAAAAAACCGGCGGTAATCAACATGAATTCAGAGAATGTAATTAATTCTTTTTGAGTACCATACCGCAACGCTTCAAAAAAGTAGAGGAATAAAAAGATAATTGGGATTATCGCATTGTTAAGACAATACTTTAAAAATGGTTTTGATGTGGCCGCCAAAAACCGAAAGCGGCTGCTATGCAAAATGAAAGTGGTAATGTTCCAACTCATCATAAATATTCCCGTGGCAATTCCTACTATTGCTGCGCCTCCGGCATTTACATTTCCCAAATATTCCGGGGCAAGAAACAAAGCATCCGCACCAAAAATTTTCATGAAATTTCCCGTGAGGGTCAAAAACAAAATCAGCCAGAAAATTAATAACAGTTGCGATTTTCTAAAATGGAGGAGGAATAATTGAATGGGGAGTGAATAATAAAAATTCTTCGCAAATGTTTTCATGATTCATTTTAAATATTTCCGCTTTCTCTCTTTAATGGCCGGATACAATATACCATCAATATCATTGACATTAGAAATAACATAGCGACCAATTGATGTGCAACGCCAAACCAAACTAAATTATTGCCATACGGAGAAAGTACTACGGTGAAAATACCTAAAACTACCTGCAGCAGAATAAGTACAA
>JBDSHT010000271.1:0-8906 GCA_039918315.1 Ginsengibacter sp.
TTTGTTTGATTCATTGGATTATGTTCCTACACTGATCGAATTTCTCTTTCACGTTCATGACCGCTTAATCCAATCATACGAATCATTGAATCATAAAAATCATAGTTCAGACAACAGGTAATTCAATAATAAAAGTTGTTCCCTCACCCGCCTTCGACTCTACTTTTATCTCTCCGCCATGTGCCTTTACAATATCATAGCTTAAACTCAAACCCAAGCCGGTTCCTTGTCCTGTAGGTTTTGTGGTAAAAAAAGGTTGAAATATTTTATCAACAATATTTTGCGGAATACCATTGCCATTGTCGGTGACACTTACTTGAATTTTGTGGTTTATTTTTTTTGTGGTGATGGAAACTGTTGGTTGATAGTTGGCTGTACTCAATCCAGGAAGGTTTATAAAACCTTCCTGGTTTAGCGTTGCCGAAGCACGACTTCGCTCTGCACAGGCATAAAACGCATTATTAAACAAATTCAAAAGCACCCTTCCAATATCCTGCGGAATGATATTTACCTTACCAATGCTTTCATCAAAATCTGTATTCATTTCAGCATTAAAAGTTTTGTCTTTGGCCCGCAAACCATGATACGCCAGTTTTAGATATTCATTGGCCAGCGCGTTTATATCCGTTGGCTCTTTAATTCCCTTACTTGTTCGGGAATGTTGCAACATTCCTTTTACAATATCGCCTGCACGTTTACCATGATGATTTATCTTTTCCAGATTTTGTTTTACATCGTGCAATATTTCTTTTACTTCTTCAAAATTTCCTTTGTCTGCTTCCTCCATCATTTCATCTAAAAGTTCATTGCTTACCTCCGAAAAATTATTGACAAAGTTTAAGGGGTTCTGAATTTCATGAGCAATGCCGGCAGTGAGGTCGCCAAGACTTGCCATTTTTTCTGATTGTATTAACTGTGCCTGGGCCGCCTTTAGTTTGGATAATGTTTCTTCTACCTCCTGCTTTTGTAATTTTATTAATTCATTTTTTTGCTGAAGATCTATATTGGTTTTATTCAATCGCTTTTTGTTCCGATTGATAATCCATACAATAATGCAAAGCGTAAATAATGCGGCAAAGGCAGAAAAAATTAACCATCGCTGTTGTAAAGATTTCTTTTCAAACTGGATTTTATTTTGAGAAATTTCATAGTTCGCTTTCTCATTAGCAGCGGCGCGCTCGTTTGCAATATTATTGAGGCTATCAGAAAACTGCATGTAAAATTTAAAATGCTTTAAGGCATTCATTCCATCACCGGATTTTTCATAAATATCCGACACTACTTTATTCGCATCTCTGAGCAATTGAGTTTGTCCCATTTCCTGTGCTTTCTGTAAACCTTCCAAACCATTTGCCAGGGCTTCTTTCAAGAGGCCTTGTTGATTTTTAACTTTTGCCAATCCTAATAAAGCCTTGCAGGTAGCCAGGCCATAATCTTTCTGTTTAGCAAGCCGCAAAGCAATTTCAAATTGGTTAATAGCCTGCGGCAGGCTGTCATTTTTTAAATAAGTATTTCCCAGGTTATTGGTAATGGCTACCAACATTTCCGGATTGTTTTTCAGCACAGCAATTTGATAGGCTTTGTGGAAATTTTCTAAAGCGCTTGCCATTTTATTTTGCTCTACGTTTACTTCGCCGATATTGTTATAGGCGTAAATGAGGCGAATGCTATCTTTCAGTTCCATTGCTATCTTCAGCGTTATCTGGTAGGCACTGTCAGCCTCATTCATTTTACCCTGGTAAAAATGTACGATGGCAATATTATTAAGCACGCTGCCAATAAATAATTTATTGTCATCTGTAGGAGCAAATTGAAGTGCTTCATAAAATTTATTTAAGGCTTCGGTATAATCTCCCTGGTTGGCATGTACTAATCCAATATTACTCAGAATACCTGGTACTGCTTTTTGCAATTTATTTTTCTGTGCCATTTGATAAGCCAGTTCATAATACTCCAAAGCCTTTTCAAAATCTCCTTTGGTTTGCCAGGCATTGCCCATGTTCGTATAGGCATAAATTTCGCCGGGCTTGTAGCTTGCTTCTTTGCAATTATCAATCTGCTCCGAAAGTAGAGCTAATGCGCTATCGGGATAGCTATCAGCATAAATAGTGGCCAGTTGATTTAGGGTATTTATGTAGGCTGTGTCTAACCGGTAATCCGGTTTCAGTTTTAAATTATCCAGTTTATTAACCAAACGGAATGATTTGCTTGTTTGCCCCTGACTAAATAACGGAAATGCAAAAACAATAAAAAGTATCACATTACTAGTCCGCAATTTCATAAGGCAAATTGATTTTGTAAACCAGATTGGTAAAAGAATTTATTAAAAAGAAACATAACTGACCGGTTAATTAATTTTGAAAAAATAACTTTTTCCTCTTTGATCTTTATTTTTAATTCCGCAGGAAATCAATCCAAAAAAACTGAAAAGAATGATCGAAAAAAAATCAATTTTATTTTAAAAAAGCTAACTTTAGTTTTAAACTCAATATGAAGATATGCAACAAATTATTAAAAAATTTCAACCCCTTCTTTGGATTTCAGTCGTAATGTTAACTATGATGTTAGCATACGGTTGCTCTGGCGACACTGCAAAAACAGAAGAGCCTGCAACAATTGATACAACTCCTGCAACAGTTGCACCAGACTCATTACCAAAGTTGGACTCTTCAGCAAAACAAAGGCCTGAAGGAATTAAAACTGTAACTCAATAACAGTTTTATGAAAAGTATTAATTCCGGTATTGTTTTTTTGCTCTTACACCGTAAGATAAGTGCCGGAATTTTTTTATTTTTTGGTGGAATTTTTTGCAGCCTTCAATCGTTTGGTCAATCTTATTTCTATTTTGAGAATAAGATTCCTCAGCCAAACGGACCTTCTCTTTCTTACTACTCTTTTTTAACATTGCAGCCTGATGGGAGCGCTGTCGCCCGAATTCGATCTGGCAATTATCCATTAGCAGAACAGCCAATGGCAGACTCTGTTTTTGCTAATAATATAAATGTTGGAGAGCTAAAATACCTGGTTCCTTCGGGAGAGCCCATCATCAATGGAGCAGGCAATGAGAGCCATATTAAACTCCGTTTTATTTTTAAAAAACAGGTTGACAGTACTGACATTTATTATTTGCCTTTCCGCACAGAATATGCGGATAACGATGGGATTTGGAAGGTAGCAGAAACGGTTACCAGCCAGGAAAAATCATACACTGATCTCCTTCAACAAAAAGATTTTGTTCGCATATTTTACAATGAAGATGATGCCTTCTACAATTTTCTATACAGTGAAAGAGAGCGCGCAAATAATATAATTGCCAGGCAGGAGAAATTATATTTAATAGTTGTAGCCAATACCAATGACCCAAAAATTGGTGTGACTTCTAAAAAGGATTTTGATGATGTCTCTCAAACGTTCACGACACTGGCCAAAAATCTAGGGATGAAAATAATTGCCACAAAAATTATGGGCAATGATTTTAATAAGCAAAATCTGGACCTGGCACTTGCCAATTTGAAAAAACAAAAACCTTCACCAATCGATATTGTAATTTTTTATTACAGTGGACATGGTTTCCGGTATTCCAATGATGTGAGCCGTTATCCCCGAATGTCTTTAAGAAGCAATCCTGATCAGGATCTTAATAAGAACAACATGGAAATGGAAGAGGTATATAATCAAATTGTAAAATTAGGAGCACGCGTAAATATCGTTTTATCCGATTGCTGTAACCAGGATATTGGAGTGCCCGTTCCTGTGGGAAAAGATATTTTAAAAACAAGATTTGGAGGTTTTAATACAACTTCTCAATCCTTAAATATGGCGAATTGCAATGCCCTGTTTTTTTCTAAAGAACCCATCTCCATTATCGCTTCTTCTGCAGAAATAAAACAGTTAGCCACAGGCAATCCGGCACTGGGCGGCTTCTTCACTTACTATTTTAAAGCACTCCTTGATAAAAGTTTATACAGTTTTGGAGATAGCAAATCATGGCTTAAGATTTTATTGGACACAAAGGAAAAAGCCCGCTGGCAAGCCCTTTCCGCAGAATGCGGTTCGGGCCGTTGCGTTCAATTGGCCGAGATAAAAGTAGATCCTCCCAGGTAATTCTTTTTTGCTACCGGGCTGTTTTCATTCTTGGTATCCGGTAGCCAATCGGATTGAAATCATTTTGTAATGTTTCCAATTCAAATGTATAATTGTTCAGGAGGTTATCCCATTTACGGGTTTTCCTGATAGGATCCCACACCTTGTCGTAATCCAAAACATATTCGTAATTAAAACCCGCATCTAAAGTTTTTTTGAGCGTAGCAAAAGCCAATTCATCTTTTTTCAAAATTGAATAAAGTCTTGCAATAGAATACAATTGTGTTCTATTTTGAAATTCTTTTGCTTCATTGATTTCATATCCGTCTGTATCATTTATTTTATGTAGCGATAACGAATCTTTTAGATAATTTAATGCAATTTTTGCTTTGCCCTGCAATGAATTGGTTCTTGCTTTCAAAAGTAGTAACTGTCTTTTTTCATCTCCATCAATTGGTTTTATTTTTTGTAAAAGCGTTGCAGCCTCAGTATTTTTTCCTGAAAGAAATTGCCAGTCGGCCAATTGAATAATTTGCTTTTGTGTGATTTTTTTCTGCCCGTAAAGTATTTTTAACTGATTGTAGGCTTCAGGTAATTTACCACCCGCAGTAAGATAGTCAGCAAATTTATTTCTCTGTTTTACATCGGTTGGATTTAATGAAAGTGATTGCTGGAACCATTCAATGGATTGGTCTGTATTGCCCATCCAACTATAAATATTTGCCAACGATTTTGCTGTCTCGATATCAGGTTTAATATCGCCTGAAAACTTTACTGAAAGAATGAGGGCATCTAATGCTTCTTTCACAGGATCGTAGGTAACAGCACGAATCATTACACTATCTCCCGTACCCGGAATCATGAAATGATAATCTTCATTTTGCTCTACAGCACCTTTCCACGGATAGGCATATTCACTAATGGATTTATAGAAAGATTGGTATTGCTTTACCGGCATTTGTTCAAAGGCAAGTGATAGCCGGCGGTATAAAAACAAACCTGCTTTTCTTTGCCACTCACTATCCCGGGGGGAAAGTGTAAGCATGTGTACATAAAAATTATATGTTTCACTTTCGAGGTAACTATTGGCAGCCAACCAATAAAAATTGATACCGCCCGCACCATTCACATTCCAGCCGGGCTTTTTTTCATCGATCGCTTTTTGTCTTGAATCTCCTGCTGCGCGGCTAAGCGACACCTGTTGTAAAAGAACTTTTTCTGCGGCTGCATATTGTCCCAATTTTTCATGAAGCCGGGCAGATTTTATAGAGCCAGTCATGATTAAAGGGCTCTCTGTCATTTTCGTAAGGTAATTATCCAACTCGTAATTCATGCCGGGAAAATTCTTAACTAATTCAGCATAATTTTTATAACCTGCCTGTTTCTGAAGGCGTTTATTTTCATCGGCTGTTATTAAATTATATTGAGCGAATGCCTTGTCATTGTCGCCCTTCTTTTCGTAAATATCTGCAAGCATGTAACGATCTTCCAACGCATCGAATTGAATATTTAAAAAAGGTTTCAGCATACAAGAATCAGCATCAGAAGGATTTTTATCGAAAATATCTTTGGTTATTTTTTTCATCAATTCATCATCAGAAAGATAATTTAGTATCGCCTTTTCTAAAGATTGTTGAGCCAATTGCCAATTACCTTTTTGATACTGTTTTTTCCCAAGATAATGATTCGCCAAAGGCATATCAGGTTTTTGATCTAATATTTCCTGTAGTGATTTTACAAGATTCTCGTCGTTTTTAATACTATCATTTTTTATGCTTTTGTATAATTTGGTGTAAAGGCTGCTGTTAGAATTTACAGGCAAATCTCCCGGGCATCCCAAAATTTCATTTTCCATTTCATTCCATCCAATGCCTCCTAATTCTACTCCGTATTCAAAATCTTTATCGTTTATAGCAAAGTCTTCTTTTCTGGTTTCAGTTTCATGAAAATAAAAATTTGCTTTATCGTAAAGCCCGGTATTTAAATAAATATTGGCGAGTCGTTCGTAGGGTAAATAATGAACATTGTTCTCTTTGATAGCCCGCAAATAAAAGGATTCAGCCGCCAAAAGGTTTTTCTTTTTCTCCATTACCAAACCTGCATTAATGAGAACATACGCCAAATCAGGTTGAAGAGAATCGGCAGTTTGTATATCCTGTTCTGCTTTATCCATTTTGCCAAAGGCAAGGTTCATTCGTATTTTATTACTCCACGGAATGGCCCATGCAGGTGAGATAACGGAAGCCAGGTTAAAATGATAATTGGCCGAGTCATAATTTTTTTTATGCAGATACAGATTACCCAATTCATTTGAAATATAAGCCGCATAAGGTTCCAGTTTCAACGCTTGCTGTTCATTATAAAAAGCCAACTTCAAAAGACTGTCCGTGTTGGTGTGAGTTGCCATTTGCAACCGGTCAATTAATCCACTTAAATAATAATTATGGACCTGTAAAATTCGCGCCAGTTGATGATCGGGTGACACTAATTTCATAGCGACATGCAACATCGAAATATAATTTTTATAATCGCGGTCCCCCGAATAATAGTATTGTCTTTTTTCTAACTCATCCAAATCTCCCTTTAAATATGCATTGATCATGTCCTGCCCTTTTTGATGGACCATTTGAATAAACTTAGAAACAAATCGGTTGGACATCGATTTGTTTTGCTCCAGCTCCTTTGCAAGCATGCCTAACGAATCCTGGTTAAAAACCTCATAAGAATCGTAAGGGATTTCTGTATTTTGAGAAGTATCTCTTTGAGCGTATAATTTCTTTTGATGAGCAATACAATCGCTAATCATTCTTGAAGGAAGTGCTGCAGCATCTAACCTGACATAGTCATCAAAATTCAAAATACTTTCAATAGCAATTGAAGATGCTGTTGTAAAAAAATAATCTATCGGTTGGCGTTGCAAGGGCTTTAGAGCCAGTAAACCTACAGGCAAACTGGAACCCGCAGATTTATTTTTATTGATACTCTCTTTAACTGCAGCCATGGTGACACCATCTGTTTTTGCCATAATGAAAGATGGATTGCCATCACTAACAGGGTTCTGTACATGCTTATTCTGAGCCAGGAATTTGTCAGCCGCAAATGCGGAGTCTAAATATTTGCTAAGGTCGCTTAGATGAATGCTGCTATCTTTTTGGATATCGGCAAGGCCCTGCAATCCCATGATAAGGTAATAAGAAAATATGCCACGACCACCGCCCCAATCAGGGCCTTCCGCCGCTAATTCATCTTCGCGGCAGGATGCCAATCTTACCTGGTTATTCAGGATTTGGTTGAGTTGACCGGCTACCAATTGCTTCCCTTTATAAAAATCGCCGGCAAGTTTTCCTGAGTGGCAGGCATCTGAAATGATGATGACTTTTGCTTTATTTTTCGTGGTCAAAAGAATAGATTGGTTGTTGATATCTTCTATTCGAATGGCATTGTTCGCATAGTTGTTTTGTGGTGAATTATACGTCAACAAATATCCCTTGCTATAATTATTTTTTGTTTCCACATCCCCATGACCGGAAAAATAAATATAGGCTTCATCATTTTCTTTGCATTGTTCTTTCAGCCAATCGAGTGCATCATACACAGCCGCAATGGTGGCTTCTTTATTCACCAGAAGTTTTATATTATTTTGCGGAACCAGGCCACCAGCTTTTGATTGCAGCCATCCGGCAAATTGTTGTGCATCCTTATCAGCATATTGCAATGCAGGTATAGCAGGGTTTTGATAATTGGTAATACCGATGATAACTGCGTATGTTTTATGAGACCCATCTTTTGTGATATTGGTCTGCTGCGCAGAAAGGGTCAAAAAATTTCCGGTAAAAATTAAAAAGAAAAGAAAGAAAATTGTAAGGTACTTCATGTGTGATATTTTAAATATTGTCTGAACTGTGATTTATTAAATTGTCTGAACTATGATTTATAAGATTTGTTTGATTTACATGATTTTAATCCTGCGCTGACTGGATTTTCTTTTCACTCTTTTAATCGTTTAGTTCAATCATACTAATCATTTAATCAAAAAAAATCACAGTTCAGACAACTGGTAATTTTCCATAATAAAAAAAGTACCGGACAGTTTTATTATTGGTTTACCTTATTACTTTATTGGGAGCCTTCGGTGACGGCACCTTCTTTGGAGGATTATTTTTTAGTTCCTTCATTACAATTTCTATCGCTTTTTCCAACTGTGGATCACGACCGTTTATCACTTCAGAGGGCCACTGCTCTACTTCTACATCAGGAGGTGTACCAATGTTTTCAATCCCAAAACCTTTATCGTCATAAAAAGCAACATTGGGAGCGGTAACCACTCCACCATCAATAAACTCAGGATAGCCGAGCACACCTACGAGCCCACCCCATGTGGTTTTGCCCACAAGTGTTCCCAGTTTTGCCTGGCGAAAAAGATAGGGAAGATAATCTCCACCGGAACCTGCCGTTTCATCTATCAGCATAACCTTCGGCCCCTGGATAGACGCATTGGGAGCTTTCTGGTCTTTACCATACCGGTAACGCCAGTAGGATTGTGCCGGTCGTTTTAGCAGATCTATATAATAGTCAGCTAACTGCCCACCACCATTGAATCTTTCATCGACAATAATCCCTGCTTTATCCGCTTGCGGAAAGAAATATCTCTTAAAATAGTCATGACCTTCCGCGGCTGTATTGGGTACATACACATACGCAACTTGACCATTGGTAGCTTCATTTACTTTGCGCATATTTCCTTCCACCCAATCCCGGTTACGCAGACTTCCTTCACTTGCCAAAGGCACTACTTTTATAGTGCGTTTGTTTGCGCCGGAGGC
>JBDSHT010000272.1:0-9032 GCA_039918315.1 Ginsengibacter sp.
ACTTTATTGTTCTCCATCTTGTAGGTACATATTACCAGGCCTGCAGGAGTTTCTAAACGTACGGTACCCGGAGTCTTCGGTTTTATTAAACCTTCTTCTATTGCGATGGTGATGGTACCAATGGTACCATGGCCGCACATTGGTAAACAGCCACTCGTTTCTATAAACAAGACTGCCACATCATTTTCGGGATCATGAGGTGGATACAGAATGCTGCCACTCATCATATCATGTCCGCGCGGTTCAAACATCAAAGACTTGCGGATCCAGTCATATTCCCGTAAAAAATGTTGTCTTTTTTCACTCATGTTGGCACCCTGAAGAGTAGGGCCGCCCTGTGCTACCACGCGAACAGGATTGCCGCAGGTATGGGCGTCTATGCAAATAAAATTTTGTGATGGCATGTAGAGGTATCTATAAAATTAATGGCAATTATGTTTGTACATTTTTAGCAAAAATTTCCTTTCAAAGAAAGAAAAAGGCCATCCCGGTTTGCCGGTATTTTTTACGGAAAAACGAAGATGGCCTGGTAATATATTTGTTCAAAAAATCCTTCAGAAAGTAAAAGACTTATTATTATGCATTTACTAATTCTCCTGATTTTGAAAACTCAGGAAGTGTAGGTCTGTTCTTTATTCCTTCTTTGATAATAGCCATAACACTCGCTTTCTCTTCACCTTCAATTTGCAAACGTGGAGCCCTTACATAAACATTGCTCAAACCAACTTCAGTGGCTGCCAACTTGATGTACTGAACCAGTTTAGGACGAATATCTAACTCCAGCAATGGCATAAACCAACGGTAGATTTCCACAGCCTCTTTCACGCGACCTGCCTGAGCAAGTCTTACAATAGCAACGGTTTCAGCCGGGAAGGCATCTACCAATCCGCCTAACCAACCATCCGCTCCGAGCAAAATTTCCTCGAGAGCCAGCGTATCTACACCACATAGAATCTGGTATCTGTCTCCAAACTTGCTTCTCATCCGGCTCACATTGGTTACGTCACGCGTAGATTCTTTTACTGCGTGAATATTTTCGACAGAAGACAATTGGTCAAACATATCAATGGTTACTTCTAATTTATAATCCACAGGGTTATTGTAGATCAATATAGGTAAGGCGGTTTTTGCAGCAACGGCTTTAAAATAGGTAACTATTTCACGATCATCAGCTTTGTATTGCAGTGGTGGTAACATCATAATTCCATCTGCTCCATCTTCTTCCGCATTCTTTGCGCATGCAATTGCATCAGCCGTAGATTTTTCCGCTACAGTACTTATAATTGGAATTCGTTGTTTTACTATTTTTACAGACTCCCTCAGCAACTCTCTTTTTTCTGCGCCTGTTAATGTACTTGCTTCGCCAAGCGAACCACCTAATACAATACCAGTGATACCAGCTTCAATTTGAAACTCCAGATTTTTTTCAAACATCTGATAGTCTATTTTGTCGTCCGCTGTAAAAGGAGTAAGTAACGCGGGAAAAATACCCGACCATTGATTCTTATTCATAATTTATTTATTTAAAATCAAAAGTAAGCCTTCCCTTATTTTTAGTTAGACAGAAAATAACTGAAAGTTGACAGAACTTAACCTCTTTAAATTAAAACCGATGAAAACCAGCATTATTCTGCATCTTCCTCAGAAGAGGTTGTAATTCCCTTGCGTTTGTTATAAGAATTGACCCAATAATAAACAGGTATTCCTATCAGCGTAATTAATAAACCTGGCCAGGTAAATCGAGGCTTAAACACCACGAGCAAACCACAAAAACTTAATCCGAGAATAATATAAATTATGGGAAGCACCGGATATCCAAAAGCTTTATAAGGCCTTTCAATATCAGGTCGTTTTTTTCTTAAAATAAAAATACCAGCGATCGTGAGCATGTAAAAGCCGACCACCACAAACGAGATCATGTCAAGCAAGTCTCCATACTTGCCACTGAGGCACCACAAGCCTGCAAAAGCACATTGCAACCACAGTGCCCATTCCGGCACAGAAAACTTATTCAGCGTTCCGGCTTTCTTAAAAAATAAATTATCGCGTGACATAGTATAATACACTCTGGCACCCGCCAGAATAAGTCCATTGTTACATCCGAAAGTAGAAACCATAATGAGCAAAGCGATAATAATAGTACCGGCGTTGCCAAAAATAACTTGTGATGCCACCACTCCTACCCGATCGTTTTGTGCAGAAGCAATTTGTTGCAAAGACAACACTGATGTATAAGCTATGTTGGTAAATAAATAAATTACAGTTACGATAAGCGTTCCTAAAAAAAGGCTGAGGCCAATATTTCGTTTTGGATTTTTTACCTCACTGGCTATAAATGTCACATTGTTCCAGGAGTCGCTGCTGAAGATAGAACCCACCATAGCAGCGGCTATTGCACCAGCTCCTAACACCCATGTATATTCGGTAACAGTTCCATCCACATCCAGGTGATGAAGATGCCAGGCATCCTGCCAGTTTGCCTCCCAAATAGAATTGTTCATTGCGTACAAACCAAAAATGATCAAACCAAACAAGCTGATCAACTTCGCCAAAGTGAAAGTAGTCTGTACAAACTTTCCGTTTTTAATTCCCCGCGAATTAATAAATGTAAGAAGGATGATAACGCCAATTGATAAGAGTTGAGCAGATGAAATTGCGATAAATCCTAAGTCTAACACTATTACTTCTTCATTAAAAACCGGGAAAATATAGGCTGTAAATTTTGCAAATGCAACACCAACCGCCGCAATAGTTGCAGTTTGAATTACGCTAAAAAAACTCCAACCGTATAAGAATCCTATCAAAGGATTGTAGGCTTCTTTTAAATAAACATACTGGCCGCCGGCTTTGGGAAACATCGCACTCAGCTCGGCATAACTTAACGCAGCAATGAGTGTCATGACTCCAGTGATCACCCACACCATCAGTAACCAACCGATACTGCCCGTGTTACGGGTAATATCAGCGCTGACAATAAAAATTCCGGACCCGATCATGCTGCCTGCGACAATCATCGTGGCGTCCAGCAATCCAAGTGTTGGTTTAAAAGAAGTTGGGCTCATTGGCAATTGAATAATTTTTTTAAAAAAAAGAAGCCTGCTTGAAGGATTTTAGTTTAGGCATAACAATAATAATTTTTAATCCTAATTAATTGATGGCGGTAATTATCTTATGTTTCACTAATATTCACTACAATATTGAGAGTGTTTTAGGCTTTATTAAAATATTAGCCTCTATGAAAAAGCATATTATTTTCAGGTATAGGTAATCGTTATGACACATCACTTCCGTAATTTTTTGTTTGTGTGGTTAAAATAAAATTCAGTGTTAAATTAAAAACCCGGTGCCAGGGTGGCTTCGGGTTTTTAGTGGATGTATTTCAAAATGTCGCGGGTTGGTGGGGACACCAACCCTGGCAGTCCGCCAAGGGCGGTGTCTCCACCGCCCACTATCAATACAGTGATGCGACAATTTGGAATGCACCCTTTTTAGCTTATTGATATAAAATCCTTAATCTATTTTGCTACCGATAATTTATAAATCGTTTCGCTATGAAAGGTTTGACCAGGCCTTAGTACGGTTGATGGGAAGCTGGGTTGATTAGGAGAATCCGGGAAATGCTGGGTTTCCAGACACAACGCTGTGTTTTTATTGATCCCTTTTCCATCGCTGGTTTTGAGTGTCCCGTCCAAAAAGTTGCCGGTATAAAATTGCAAACCGGGTTCAGTTGTAAACACTTCAAGTTGACGACCTGACACCTCATCTGATAAAGTAGCTACTTTTTTTAAGGTGCTATCTTTTGAGTTTAAAACAAAATTATGATCATAACCGCCCTTGACTGAATCAATGCGTGAGCCGATTTTTTCAGCAGTGGTAAAATCAAATGGAGTTCCTTTCACAGACGCTAATTTGCCTGTTGGAATCAACGTGCTATCAACCGGAGTATAATTATCTGCGTCAATTTGCAGTTTATGATCCAGGATGGTATTGGCTACATCTCCTGTAAGATTGAAATAACTGTGATTGGTCAGATTTAAAACAGTGGCTTTGTCAGTCGTTGCTTTATAATCTATTTTCAGTTCATCATCATCCGTCAAAGTGTAGGTTACATTGACCTGCAGATTGCCCGGATAACCTTCCTCTCCATCTTTGCTCAAATAGCTCAGAGATAAGGCTGGTACTGAATCACGCGCTACTGAAGATTCCCAAACAACCTTGTCAAATCCTTTATCACCTCCGTGCAAATGATTAGGGCCATTGTTAGTTGCTAATGTGTATTCAGTGTTATCAAGTGTAAATTTTCCCTTCGCAATACGGTTGCCATAGCGGCCAATTAATGCTCCAAAATAGGGAGGTTTTGCAAGATATCCGGAAAGGCTATCGTACCCCAATACAATGCTGGACCTTTGGCCTTTTTTATCAGGTGCCACCCAAGAAGTAACCACTCCACCATACGTTGAAATTTTTACCTGGGTGCCTCTCGCATTGGTTAACGTGTAGAGAAAAACTTCTTTCCCATCTGCATTGCCAAAGTTTGCTTTTGTAATTCCTTTTTTTACTTCCATAGTCTCTTTACTTTTTTGATCGTTACATGAAATCAGTGAGACGGCCATTAATGCTGACAGTCCCAGGGTCATCTTTAAAATACTTTTCATTTTTTTGGTTTTAGATTCCGTGCCGATGCCGGCAGATTTTATGATTGTTTTATTTTTGATTTTATTTTTAATTCTTCAGTTTAATTCTATAGTTTAATTCTATATCCAAAATACCTCGGGTTGGTGGGGACACCAACCCGGGCTGTCCGCCGTGGGCGGTTTCTGCACCAAACACTTTAATTCTTCTCTGCATTTTGTTCATACACTACTCCTGCCTGTTGCAGAATTTCATCCATTACTCCTGCAAGAACCATGCTCCGTTGGTGCGGCATTTTTTCACTTTGCAATGCTCCCTTATCAAGACAATCCATCACTTCTTTTATTTCGTGTTCGAAACCATTGCACAGGTGTGGAATTGAAAAGTTTTGAACACTGCCATCCTTTAATTTTACTGAAAAATCAGTCGCCTTGAACCATGGATTCTTAATTTTAATCGATCCTTTTGTACCGATAATTTCGGCTTCTATATCTGTATTAAAACAAATGGAAGATAACAAATGCGCCGTTTCTCCACCGGGATATTGAAGCACCACATTTGCATACTCATCTACACCACTATCGCCTACTTTAGAAACTGATTTGATTGTTGTTGGTGTACCAAAAAGTAAAGTCGATAAAAACAAAGGATAGATTCCAACATCCACTATTGACCCACCCCCCAGCTTTTTATTGTAAAGCCTGCTCTCAGAATTCGCAGGAGCTGCAAAGCCAAAATTGGCAGACAGATATTGCAGCTTTCCGATAATACCTTTTTCAATAAGTGATTTTATTTTATCAATAAAAGGCATACAAGCCGTCCACATTCCCTCCATAAGAAAAACATTATTTTCGGTGGCAGCCTCAATCATTTTCTTCGTATGTGCATAACTGAGAGACATCGGCTTTTCGCACAGAACTGCTTTTTTATTTGACAGGCATTTCATCGTTGTATCAAAATGAAATGCATGAGGTAAAGCGATATAGATAATGTCGATGTTCTCGTCCTGTATCAAATCATCGTAATTATTATAAAAGTTAGCAGCACCGAACTTTGTTGCATAGCTCTTAGCTTTTTCTTCATCGCGCGAGGCGATTGCATATACTTGGGAACCTTGCACAAAATTAATTGCGGTGCAAAATTTATCTGCAATGCGTCCTGCTCCAATAATTCCCCAACGATAATTTTTATCCATAAAAAAATTCATCAATTCGTATAAAAGGATATTTTTTTTGCAGACCCTATATCACTTTAGTTTATTTATCTGGCGCAAAGTTACCTGTACATTAGAATGGCTTACGCCAGAGGAAAGACAAATAATCAGCATCCATTTTTTCAGACTTTTTTCATGATGGATTATTATTGACCAAAATAAAGGAAACAAAAACCTATGCCGATTGCTTCAACTTCCTGGAAAATTTCGCCGGCACAAAATTCAACACCACCTGAAATGAATCCTTGTATTTCTTAGGATCTACTTTATAATAAAATGCTCCTTTTTTGGAATTGAGCATATCCTTAAACTTTAATTTTAAAAGCAAACCCGTTGATAAAATTTTACGGGTAAAATTGCCTTTATCAAACTCTGTATTATACACACAACTATACAGATTTTGCAATTGAGGAATCGTAAAACGTGCGGGTAATAACTCAAACAAAATAGGATGAAGCGCAGCTTTATAACGCAAATGTTCTTTAGCTCTTTCAACCATTTCAGTATGGTCGAAAATCAGGTCAGGCAAATGATTGATAGAATACCAACCTGCATAGTCCTCGCTAATCTGCTGTTTGTATTTTTGAATATCAATTAAGGCGAAGTAAGCAACTGAAATAGTTCTTTCCTGTGTATCTCTTTGGGGATGCGAGAAGGAGTGTAATTGTTCCATGTACAATCCATCGAGGCCCGTAAGATCCTTTAGCACACGGGATGCCGCGCCCTCAGTACTTTCGTTCTCGCGAACAAAACCACCTACAAGACTCCACTGTCCTTTAAACGGTTCGAAGCCACGCTGGACAACCAAAAGTTTTAATTCCTGGCCATCGTATCCAAAAATTATGCAATCCACGGCTACATAAAATTTACTCTGCTGGTGATAATGTTTCATTCCTGTAAAATCAATTTAAATAACATAAAAATATAAAGCGCTTTTTTATTATACCTATACATCTTTTTAGCGAACATGATTCGCAAAAGAGATATTGAATCGGCTTACCAGAATTTTACATACAAAGCTGCCACAACCATCAGGGTCACAATGATCAAAACTAAAGTAGCAGGTTTCACTTTAAACATTTCCTTATCGATCTCAAATGCTTTCGGATTCACCTTCGGACCTAGCAAACTCATACCAATCATAATAATCATGGTGAACATAAATGATAAGCCCATACAAATATGGAACGGAATTTCAAATCCGCCTTTTCCATTCGGATAGGCAGTATAAAACAAAGTATCATTTCCAAACAATTGTGGAGCAAATTCATTGAATAAAACTGAAAGTAAGAATCCGGCAATTACACCCACGATGGCAGCAGATCCAGTAGTTCTTTTCCAAAACATACCGAGGAAAAACATTGCAAAAACACCGGGGCTAATAAAGCCTGTATATTTTTGAATGTAGGTAAATCCCCCTACTCCACCGATGCCCAATAAATCATTCCATGTAAAAAGAACGGCGAGAACCAGCGCTGCAAACACAGCCCATTTACCAATACGAACCTGCTTATTTTCATCCGCTTTTTTATCAAAATATTTATTGTGTACATCCAAAGTATAAATGGTGGAAATACTATTTACTTTACCCGCAAGAGACGCGACAATCGCGGCGGTAAGAGCCGCTACTGACAAGCCTTTTAGCCCTGTGGGCAAAAACGCGAGTATTGCAGAGTAAGCACCATCTTTCCCTCCAACCAAATGTGGTAACTGACCATTTTTGTACAATACATACGCAGCAATTCCTGGTAACATTACAATCAATGGCATTAATAATTTTAGAAATCCTGCAAACAAAATACCTGTACGTGCCGTGTGAAGATCAGCTCCCAGCGCACGTTGTGTTATGTATTGATTACATCCCCAATAATTTAAATTGATAATCCAGATACCGGCAGCATAAGAAAGAAGACCTGGAAAAGTGAGGTATTTATTAATATCATTTTGAGAAGACAATGCATCAGGTTTTGGTATAATCATTTTAAAATGTTCAGGGGCCTGTTGCATCAATGATTTGAAACCCGCAATGGCATTGCCTCCGGTTCCAGTTAACTCACTCACGGTTGTAAGAGCGATGTAGGTTGTCACCAATCCACCAATGATCAACACAGCAACTTGTATTACATCGGTGTAAGCAATAACCTTCATGCCACCCAAAGAAATGAGGAGAGCAAATACGGCAAGGCCCAACATAATTATATGCAGGTAGTCGCCGCCGGCAATTCCATTTATAGCCACTGCACCGAGATATAATATTGAGGTCAGATTTACAAACACATACAAGAAAAGCCAGAAGACAGCCATGATCAAAGCCACCGATTCATTATACCTCACCTTCAAAAACTGAGGCATGGTATAAATCTTATTTTTTAGATAAACAGGAATAAACCAAACCGCTACAATGATCAATGCTATGGCCGCAATCCATTCGTAAGCAGCCACTGCGATACCAAGGAAAAACCCTTCACCACTCATACCAATAAACTGCTCAGCAGAAATATTAGAAGCAATCAAAGACGCACCGATGGCCCACCACGTTAGGGTTCCTTCGGCAAGAAAATATCCCTTCGCATCCATCTCTGACTTTTGTCTTTTTCTATAAACACTATAGCCATACCCTGCTACAATAAAGAAATAAAGGACAAAAACTATGATATCTTCTGTGGCAAAAATTTTATTCATACGCTTAGTTTTAGAAAGGTTTTGAAGAGGTTCAATTAGAAAAATTTGAGTGTAATTTATTAATAGATTTTATAAAATGCATCACTCCATCTCAATTCATTTTTTAAATTATACAAAGTTGTGTTCTCATCAATCAGCACATATTCTATTCCAGCCATGGCGGCAAAATCTTCCATATGCTCCGAACGAAGATTTTGGCTATAGCCTGTATGGTGCGCCCCGCCTGCATAAATCCATGCAGTACAACCTGTTTTCATGTCAGGTAATGGTTTCCATAACACGCGCGCCACCGGCAATTTTGGTAAATCCTGTAATGGATCTACCGCCTGAACTTTATTTACAATTAAACGAAATCTGTTTCCCATATCCACCAATGAGGCATTTAAAGCTGGACCCGCGGCGGAGTTAAATACCAATCTTACAGGATCTTCTTTTCCTCCAATTCCTAAAGGATGAATTTCACACGATGGTTTTCCGTTGGCAATGGAAGGACAAATCTCCAACA
>JBDSHT010000273.1:0-21126 GCA_039918315.1 Ginsengibacter sp.
AACTACCAAAACCTGATGAATTATTTAGACATTTAATGTTACTCCTTTGCTTCACCTTCTAAAAGGTTTTCAGACCTTCCTCTTTAAATTTTTAGCTAATAAAAGTCTTTCTTATTTAGGATTAAAAGCGATTCTGTTTCTCTTTTTTATTGGCAAGGTTCAATTTGCTAATGCCCAAAAAATAGTTCCGGATTCCACTGATTTTAAAATTATAAAACCAAATAGTGAAGTACTATTAGTGGTGAAAAATATCTTCGTTTCCGGGAATAAAAAAACTAAGAATAAAATCATACTGCGTGAAATGCAGATTCACACAGGCGATACTCTTTCCATGGATAAATTATCAGAAGAGTTGGAAACAGCAAGAGAGTTTATTTACAATACTAAATTATTTGAAAAGGTTTCCGTAAAGCCCCAATTATTAAATAATCAAGAGCTCAACATTATCATTACAGTAAAAGAAAGATGGTACACGTATCCCATTCCTTTTCTGGAATTAGCTGACCGTTCTTTCAATGAATGGGTGCACACTTACAATGCTGATTTGCGAAGGATTAGTTATGGTGTACAGTTGACCACTTTCAATTTTAGCGGACAAAGGGATAAAGTATCCCTGGATCTTATTAATGGTTTTAAAAGAAAAATTGGACTTGAATATTCACTCCCTTATTTTAATAAAAAGCTTACAACTGGCGTAAAGGTAGGCGTTGGTTTTTCACAAACAAAAGAAATTCCGTATGCGACTGACGCAAACAATAAATTGCTTTACTACGAAAATGGAGGTTACGAAAAGAATGACTGGAAAATGAATCTCGCTTTTACTAAACGGAAAAAATTAAAGAGAACAGAATCTTTTTCAATAGAATATCATCACATAAAAGTTTCCGATTCTATCGTTTTAAAATACAATCCCAATTTCTTTAATAGCTCGTCTGCCACTCAGGATTTTGTGGATCTTGAATACAATTTTAATTATGATGACCTTGATAATATTGGGTATCCATTGAAGGGGCATTCATACTCTATGTTGGTCAAAAAAAGAGGTTTGGGTTTTACTGAAGGGCTCAATCTTTTTTCTATCCAGCCATCCTACAAAAAGTATTTTTCAATGACCAACGGCTGGTATTCCAGCATTCGCCTTACTGCCGAAATAAAATTACCTTTTTCTCAACCCTATTATAATTTAAGGGCTCTGGGTTATGGCGAAAATTTTATAAGAGGTTTGGAATACCATGTGATAGACGGCGTTGCGTTTGGCCTTGTAAAATTTGATTTAAAAAAGAAAATTTTTCAGTTTCAAATGCCCACGATTTTTAAATCGCCGCTTCTTAAAAAAATTCCTATTACCATTCTTGCTAAAACCTATTCAGACCAGGGATATGTTTATAGCCAACAGAATTTGAAATTGAACAACAAATTTTTATATAGTGCTGGAGTAGGAATAGACATTATCACACTTTACGACTTCAGTATTTCCGTGGAATACAGTTTCAACCAATTAGGACAAAAGGGTATATTTTTGCACCTGTTGAGCCCAGGGGGGTAAGGATACTTTCAACCATCAAATTATGCGAATTGCAATTTATAGCCGGGGCTTAGAATCCGAACAACTGGAAGGGTTGAAATTACTACTCGCTGAATTTTCACATTACAAAATAGAGCCGGTTATCTACCAGGATTTTTTTAACCAATTTTATTCTTCTATTGAAATTCCCGATAAATATTCCACGTTTAATAAATCCGCGGACCTCGAAAATATTGATTTCATAATTAGTCTTGGTGGCGATGGTACTTTACTGGATGCCGTCACTTTTGTGGGCGATAAAGGAATTCCGGTTTTAGGAATTAACTATGGAAGAATGGGTTTTTTAGCAAGCATTGGTAAAGATGAAATTCACATCGCTGTAGAATCATTGGTAAAGCGCACCTTCATGTTGGACAAACGAACTCTAGTGCACCTGGATGCGAATATGCCTTTGTTTGACGGAGTAGCTTTTGGTTTGAACGAGTTTACGATTCATAAGAAAGATACTTCGCCGATGATTAAAATTCATACGTACTTGAACGGAGAATTCTTAAATACTTATTGGGCCGATGGATTAATCGTTTCAACACCAACGGGCTCCACAGGATATTCCCTTAGCTGCAATGGTCCAGTTGTATTTCCTGACTCCAAGAGTTTCGTTATCACCCCTGTTTCTCCCCATAATTTAAATATTCGCCCACTCATAGTTCCAGACGATTCCATTATTTCTTTTGAAGTGGAAGGGCGCACAGATGGATTTTTATGTACCTTGGATAGCAGGCGCGAAATTGCAAGCAAAGAAGTATTGCTTGCCATCAGGAAAGAAGCATTTTTTATGAACCTTGTGCGACTCAATGAGAACAATTTTTTGCAGACCCTCAGAAATAAACTGTCATGGGGTCTTGATAAGAGAAATTAGTAGTAATTTTAAAATCATAAAATTTATCGCCCGCTAATTCGTTCTTACTTCATTCCGTTATTTTTGTACCCCGATATGAAAAAGTTAGTACCCCTCATAATTTTCGCCTTATTTTTCACGGTTAAAACCAATGCCCAATCAGAATATGAATATGTTCAGGAAGGAGATTTTGGTATCACCGGCGGATTAGCACATTATTTTGGAGACATCAATAACCGGGCGGCCATCAACCGACCTAAAATTGCCGTAGGCGCCTATTTTAGAAAACAATTTGGTAATTACATAGCCGTCAGGCTTACTGGTCATTATGCTCAATTGGGCTACAGTGACATTTATAGCAAAAATGAATATCAAAAAAGAAGGAATTTAAGTTTCAATACTAAAATTTTTGAAATTGCATTAATGGGTGATTTTAATTTTTTCAAATTTATCCCCACAGATCCCCACAATTCTTTTACACCTTATGCCTCACTTGGCATTGGCGTGGTTAGTTACGACCCTTATGCATTCTACAATGGAGACAAAATTTATTTGCGTCCCCTAAATACGGAAGGCCAGACATTTTACAAGGGACGTAAAGCTTACGGCACTATGGCATTATGTTTTCCGATTGCTTTCGGATTAAAATATGCACTCACCGACAAGATAAATATTTCCGCAGAACTGGGTTATCGTTTTACAACCACCGACTACCTGGATGATGTAAGTTCAACCTATATTGGCCTTGATAAATTTCCTGCAGTAAGTGGTAAATCAATTGCCGGCATCATGCAAGACAGATCCTTTGAAACCGGTGTTCCTATTGGAATTGAAGGCCGTCAACGCGGATTCAGTAAACAAAAAGATCAATATGCTATCGCAGAAATAGGTCTTTCATTCAACATCACTTCGTATCGTTGTCCAACTGCTCGTTGATGCAGTAATGTTTTACTTAGATTTTATTTTACAGAATGTACCGCTGGGAATTTTCGAATAAGTCCTTTTTAATATCCTAGATTTTGAGTAAGATTTGGATTTACATCTCTATCTGCCTGGGGAATCGGATATAAAAGATGATTATCATCAATGGAAAATCCTTGTGCGGCTTTAACCTCCTTATATTTTTTCAGCCTTAATAGATCATAACGCCTATCTCCCTCTATAGCTAATTCAAGAAGCCTTTCCTTCAACAATGCATTTACAAAATCTGAGGGGGTTGGTGTATTGGTAAAATTGAGTAATTCACTTCCCAGCCCTGCTCTTGTTCGGATTCTATTAATTCCGTCAAACTTAGAAGCATCGCTTGGAGTAATATCATTCAGTGCTTCGGACTGCATCAGAAGTACATCTGCATATCTTATAATCATCCAATTTACACGACCTTCGGATCCTAGTGATACTCCTGGGTCGTGGAATTTGGAAATCCACCAATGCGCGTCTTCAAATGTTCCTATAGTCACTGCTTTACGAAGATCGTTTGCCGAAAAAGCATTGACAAACGAATTTAGAGCAACAAAAGAACCATAACCATCCAGCGAAGGAGCATCGAACATTAGTGCAGTCATACTTGTTTGCGCAGGTGGTTCGCCAAATTGAATGGCAAAGATAGATTCAGGTCCATTTTTTTTATCATTATCAAAAACGTCCTTATAATTTGTAAGTAGAGATATGACATTAGGATGTAATGTTGAATATGCAATCACCTTATTACACTGAGTTAAAGCCATCTGATTATCAGTTGAGGCTGCATAGCTAGTTCCTCCTCTTTGTAAATAGACCCTTGCAAGCATCGCCGTAGCAGCTTCGGAAGAAACTCTACCAATTTTTGTTTCTGGAATTTGATCTGCATGTAAACAATTCGTTTCGGCAAGTTTCAAGTCTTCTATTATTTTGCTGTAAACTGAATCAGCTGAAACTCGTTTTGGAAATAATTCATTTTCACCATTTTTACCTGCCACCAATGGTACGTCACCAAAACAACGAACTAAATCAAAATGCGCCATGGCTCTTAAAAAATATGCATTCCCTAATATGTTGTTTTTTTGAACCATATCCATTTCTATATTTGGAACATTGGTAATAACATCATTAGCATTTTTGATTAATAAATATGACTTCCGCCACCATACACTAAGCAGGCTATTCTGCGGAGTATATTCACCTCTCCAAAGTTGTATCCTGGGAGAATTTGCATTATTAGGCTGAAAAATGTCAGCACTTAGGTCTGAAATCATAAATACAGTTCTCATGTAATATCCATCCACCGGAAGTACAGCAAAAACGCCATTTAATGCAGCTTCTGCATCGGTTGCTGTCTTATAGAAATTACTTGGGCTTATTGCCGAATACATTTTTTCTGTTAATGCTTTTTTGCAAGATGCAAAAAAAGTTATCGAAAAAGCAAATGTTATAATTGTTACAATATATTTTTTCATAAAAATAATTTATTCATTTAAAATTAACCGACCTTAAAATCTAAATTTTACGCCAACCAGAAATGTTCTATAATTGGGATAGGCATTAAAATCAGTGCCTAATGTTAAAGCGTCATTATTGTCAGAAAAAGAATTTACCTCTGGATCGTATCCGCTATATTTTGTAAAAGTGTAAAGGTTTTGGGCGGTAACATATACATTTGCTGTTTTAAATATGCTAGTATTAGATAGCGGTATTTCATACGATAAAGTAAGTGTTTTGATTCGAAGGTAACTTCCGTTTTCTATAATATCACTCGTAACACCTAGCGAAGTACGCAAAATACTACTGACTCTTGGGAGAGTATTGCTGGTCCCTTCTCCATGCCAGCTATCTGTAGCGACATAGGCTAATTTGTTATCTGCGGGATCACCATTCTGTATTTGATATAAGTTTTCATTGAGAATTTTATTACCATAAACACCTTGCAAAAGCAGATAAACATTAAATCGACCAATAGTAAGATTATTGGTTATTCCATAGGTAAATTTAGGACGAGCCTGACCAATGATTGTTCGGTCTTCTGCTGAAATTGTATGGTCATTATTAAGATCCTTATACTTAGGATCACCTGGATGAACTGGATCAGTAATTCCACTTTTTGTTATCTCGTCATTCGATTGCCATATACCGTCAAATACATATCCGTAAAAGGAACCAATAGGTTTCCCCGGAATTAGAATACTTGAGTTAAATGAAGACCCGTTAAAAAGACTACCACTTGTTTGCCCTACATAAATCTGCTTGTTACTCCCTAAACTCAAGACTTTATTTCTATTAGTAGAAAAAACCAAACTGGTATTCCAACGGAATTTGCTGCGATCAATATTCACAGTTGAAACGGAAAGTTCAAAGCCCTTGTTAGAAACTGTTCCTGTATTTAATAATATACTTCTATAGCCTGACGTTTGAGGAAGTGTGACATTTAATAGCAGATTTGAAGTTTGTTTATTGTAATAATCTGCAGTAATATTTACCCGGTTATCCCATAAACCAAGGTCCAAACCAAAGTCTGAAGATGTAGTAGACTCCCATTTTAAATTAGGGTTGGCAATATTCGCAGGATAAATTCCTGACACTAATGTAGGTGTACGTCCTAATTGATAAGAGTTTAAACTATATTGGCTTAAGGAATTATATGATCCGATTTCCTGATTTCCTGTATTACCGTAACTTATTCTCAGTTTCAGATCCGTAATTGTCTTTATATTTTTAATAAAATTTTCTTTAGATAAATTCCAAGCGAAAGCTCCTGAAGGAAAATAGCCCCATTTATCATTCGCTCCAAATCTGGACGATCCATCAGCCCGAACGGTAAAAGTGAATAAATACTTGTCTAACAACCGATAATTGGCTCTGGTAAAATACGAGGCTAAAAAATGGTCTGCAAAACTCGAAGAAGGATTGTCAGCTATTCCAATACCGAAATTATTGGCACCTACAAGATTAGTTGACAAGTTGATAATGCCACCTGAAAAATATTTATCATGCCAATATTGAGAAGTAACTCCCCCAATAATATTTATAGAATGAACGTCATTGAATATCTTATCGTAAGTCAGAGTATTTTCATTGAGCCAATTATAGCTCTGCCCGGACGATTTCTCTGCCCTGCCATTTCCTCCCGCAGAAAACACACCTGTTGGAATAAATATTTCGCGACCGTCGTTTCCATAATTTATACCAAAGCTGCTTCTTAATTTTAATCCTTTTAAGATTTCAAATTCTCCGAAACCATTGACCATAGCACTAAGTTTGTAATTGCCGTCGTTTGAACTTTTAACAAAGCCAACCGGATTACCAAGAGGATTGGTGGGCCCTAGTGGACCATTATTTGGATATGTTCCATCTTCATTCCTTACCGGAATCATGGGATTAAACCTAACAGCATCCCATAAAACACTATTTTCTACGATAGCTTCTGTATTAACAGAAACATTGTTTGCATAACTATATCCTAATTGGGAAGACACTCCTATTTTAAGCTTATTACTAATTTTTTGATCAAGATTAAACCGCATCGTACCTTTTTTATAATTAGAGCCAATGATTATTCCCCCTTGGTCAAAGTAGTTAAAACTCAGATAATGTTTTGTGTCTGTAGTTCCGCCATTAAAAGCTAATGATACATTGCTTATGGACGCTTTCTTAAAAATTGCATCCTGCCAGTCAGTACCCTTTCCTAATGAATCGATTTTACTTTGGGTAAATGGAAGAGGAAGCGAGGTGCCATTCAGTGTATTAAACTCACTTCTAACAGTATTCAAATAAATTCCATATTGTTTTGCATCCATCATATCATATTTTCTCGACACTGATTGAATGCCAGTATATGCATCTATTGAAACTTTTGATGCTGAGAGACTTCCCCTTTTCGTGGTTATAATAACAACACCATTAGCCCCGCGGCTTCCATAAATAGCTGTTGCAGATGCGTCTTTTAATATGTCTATAGAAAATATATCGCTAGGATTAAGATTGGACATATCGCCACCAGCATAACCGTCAATTACATACAAGGGGGCACTACCAGCATTAATTGAATTTGTGCCCCTAATCCTCACTGAAAAAACTGCTCCTGGTTGTGATTGATTCTGCATTACCTCAACACCACTTGCGCGACCTGATATCATTTGTTCAATACCCAATACTGGTGCCTTTTCCTGATCAATCATCGAGATGGACGCTATAGATCCTGTAATATCTTTTTTCCTTGTGGACCCATATCCGATAACGACTACTTCTT
The DNA here is from genome assembly GCA_039918315.1 of Ginsengibacter sp. Lineage (GTDB taxonomy): Bacteria > Bacteroidota > Bacteroidia > Chitinophagales > Chitinophagaceae > Ginsengibacter. Next base: position 7,645 of record JBDSHT010000273.1, read on the forward strand.
CCACCTTTGAGTCGGAAAGTTTCATGCTTATTGTAATATCCATATTCTTTCCAATCTGCAATTCCTTTGTTTCATAACCTACATAAGAAACTATTATTGTACTTCCCGGCTCAATTTCAATTTCAAAATTTCCACCGTTACCTGTTTGTGTAGCAGTATTACTGCCTTTTATACTCACTGTTGCTCCTTCCAGGGGCTGACCATTTTGTCCGGTGATTTTTCCCGTTAGCTTATCAGTTTCTGGTGCATTTTGTTGCAAAGAAATAGTAGCTTGAGGCATTACCGGCCTTGGTTTAATAATAACGGTTTTCTCTACTATACTGTAAGAAAAATACTTGTCTTTTAAGCATTCTTCAACTGCGAGTTCCAGGCTTGCGTTTGACATCTTTACACTTACCTTACCGGCCTTTTGTACCAATTCGGCAGAATATAAAAAATTATAACCACTTTGCTTTCTGATTTCCATGAAAGCTTTTTGCAATGACACGTTTTTTACGTCCAGAGTTATTTGTCCGTAACTCTTTGCGCTAGCACTGAAGCAAGCACTAAGAAGAATGATGACTGTAAATTTTATAGACAACAGTATTTGTTTACGTGATACTCCGCTTGTCTTACAAATTACACCGACAAGTCGGGAAAAGCCAATTGAATTCAATTGCATAATTTTGGTTTTTGTTTGGGTTAAACATTAAGCAGTCCTAAGAAGATTTGTTTATCTTTCGTTAGCCCAGATTACTTGCAGGGGAGTGGCTCAAACACTTCCCTGTTTTCGTTAAGCTTAACAGTATAGTCAATTATAGTTAATCGTCTCTCGCTCTATGCTTGCTGTTTTTCATTCTACATCTATAACCCATAGTTAATAATTTATCATTTAGTACGTACCACTACCTTTCTTCCTTCCACATTAAACTTGACTGCACCAGTCATTTCCAACATCTTCAATACTTGGGATAGATTCACATTTCTGGATATAACTCCCCCTATATGCCCAGTCACTGTACCTTCATATTCTATATCCAAATCATACCATTTGGCGATCTGCTTCATAATATCTGCAATGCTTGTAGCCTCACCAAATTGAAATTCTCCATTTTTCCAGGCCATAATCATATCCATGTCAACTCCATTTTTAATTTCTAATTTCCCTGCATCAGTTGCCACGGCTTGTTCCCCAGCTTTCAACATTGCCCATTGGCCATGCAGCATTGACATTTTCACACTTCCTTCCAGTAACGTTACTTTAATATCACTTTCATCATCATACGCATTTACATTAAAGTGCGTACCCAATACTGTTACTTCCATATTTCCTTTACTTACTTTAAAAGGCATGGCAGCATTATGTGCTACTTCAAAATAGGCCTCACCAATTATTGATATCTTTCTTTCCCTGCCGGCAAAAGCAACAGGATAAGTAACAGAACTGCCCGCATTGAGCCAAACTCTGCTGCCGTCATTCAATGTTATATTAATCACTTTACTACCTCGCGGGTTGGTAAGGGTGTTGTAACTTACTGTCGGTGTAGTGGAGGAGCCGTTATACGTTATGTTACCATCAGCAAGTTTTTTCAGTTGCACATTGCTTTGCGTAGCAACTATTCCATTAGCAGTGCTGTCGAGGTAAACTATCTGCCCGTTGGCAAGTTGGATGGTAGCCCGATTGATAGCAGGGGCCGTCACATCTAAAGGGGTAGTTATTACTATTTTGTCGTTCGTTGCCTGTTTGGAAGTTTTGTTGAGGTACAAAAAGTAAATGCCGGAACTTACTATTAATAACACTGAAGCAGCCACTGCAATTTGTGACCATAATTTTCTTTGCACCGGTTTTGCCTTTATGACAATCTCATTAAAAATATTGTCTGCATGAGCTTCATTCATCCGGTAAAACAGGGGTTGCTCGTCGTAAGACTTTTCTATCAGTCTATTTTTTACATCCTGCAATTCGGGATCTATCAGTAGCGTCATTAGTTCCAATTCATCCTGTTCAGAAATATTCCTTTTTACATATAGTTCAAATAGTTCAGCCAACCTTTGCTCTTTCATATCAGGTATTTATCTTTTTACAAAGAATCGATACCCTTTAGACACGCAAGTGAAAAAAAAGAGGGGATAGAAATAAAAGTAATTTGAGTAATTTATTTTTGATTCCAGCAAAAGCTTTTCGTGGCATCATTTTAAATCGCACATCAAATGAAGAATGTTGCGGATAGTTTAAGGTAGGATTTGTTTTACAGAGGAATGACCGGAAAGATGAAATTAAGGCTTCAGATATAAAAGAACCGCGAGTGAAATGGCAATATCGAGCTTGGCACCGAGGTAGTTTATAACAGAACGATTGGCCAATTTCATGTATTCCTTCACGGTGTAATAAGAAATATTGAGTTTGGTGGCAATATCTTCCTGTTTCATACCCTGCCTTCGACTCATTAAATAAACTTTTCGCTGCTGCGGGGGAAGTTGCTGAATAGCTTCTTCCAAAATTTGTTGGTACTCCTTCGCTTCAAAACGAGCAGCAGGAGAAATGGGGGCGATGTTGGTTTTTAATGCATATTCATGCAATGCCAGTTTTTCAATAGCCAGGCTCCGAAGGTTATTACTACAGGTGTTCCTTGCTACAGTACGTATCCACGAATTAAAGAAACTGATTTCAGATATTTGGCTGCGCTTTTCCCACACTTTCATAAACACATCCTGTACAATTTCTTCGGCCAACACTTCAGAATGAGTAAGGTACATGCCAAGCGAAAATATCTTTTGCCTGTAAACGTCATACAGTTGCCTAAAGGCAATTTCATCACCTTTTGCTACCTGTAGAAGGAGTACCTTTTCCATATTAATGACGCTGTCTGACAATAGAAAGAAGCATTTAAAAAATGAAGTTAATCAAAATAATTAACCCTTCCTTTCAAAAAATTTGACTTATCAACCTCATTTTTGGGAACAAGAAATTTAATAAAAGAGATACAGAAAACGTGAAGGCTGGAATATCTTTCAGAACACAAATGAAGGCGGAAAACTTATAATTTAACGAGCTTTTCTGTAAAGCAGTCGGATCCCATTTGTAAATGAAGCAGGTAAGTATCCGGTAATTATACCGCATATTTTGAAACTAATGGCAAGGCTACCACTCTGTTTGTCAAACTCCTAATCGCAATAGGGTTGTACGTTTCAGGCCTTTTAGCTATTCGAAGTTCTTGCATAAGTTCCTGGTTAAGATCGTGTTCCAATTCCTTCTGTTGACGAAAGGCCATTTCCCTATTTACAAATGTTTTCCATTCTACATAGCTGAAGTCATACATAATTTCTCCAAACCTGATGCCGTCAACACCAAAGGCTATTAAATGTGGTCTTTTATTTCTTTCAAAAATTTTAAGAGTGCTGTACATGCCTTTTCTAAAAAAGGCTTTTACAATTTCAATCGGGTTAGATAGATTTAAACAAAGGCGCTCATTGTATCTTTTAAAAAAGTGTGAAGTAAAACCTGCAAGCACCTTGTCTGTCGGCCAATAAACCATAAGACCTTTATTGCTATAATAATAAATCACACATAAGTAAGAGAGGCTTTCCGTTCCTGTATATTTTTTTACAGCCGGGCTTTTGTCAAGAAAGATGATCCAGTTATTTTTACCTACTGTCTTTATTTCATATTCTTTAGGATACGTTGCTTCGTTGTTTATCCTGAACTTTCGTCTTTCGCGGTCGTATTCAGCGCCCAGACGAAGAAGTGTTGTTTCCCGTATTTTACAGTACTCCATTTTTACTTGGGCAGTTACTTCTTCATGTGTCATTGCCGGAACTAACATAATGAAACGTTTTACATATAACGTTCTTTTTCCCGAAAAATATATATTATTCAAAAAATATTATAGAAATAGTTGTAAACATCATTAAAATTTTGAAGCAAACATAACAACCTACCTAAAAAAGGTGGAAATCTATTTCTCTCTTTAATCGCTTTTCTATCATTACTTCTTAATAGCCACCCTAAAATTACTCATCGCTTTCCGTTTACTTTCGATATAATTCCATACCCAGAAAACAAATAATAAAGAAGCAATAAAGTAAAGTGCAGGAAATAAATAGTTGATCCCGGTTAGTAAGAAAGCAAACACCAACAACAATCCCGAAACCAAATGGGTGATTGCCGTGTGGGCATTACTGGAAATGATATCGATGGATGATTTATTATAGTTGCGCTGGGCATACCTCATTGCCTGTATAGCAAAAGGCAACGCCAGAAACGCGAAGTATATAGAATAGGGAGCCATATTGATTAAAGGTAGCAAAGCAATGATGGCAAAACCCGCAATAAAGCAGGCAATAAGTACATTCTTCGCACTCTTCTTCCCAATTCGAACAACCAATGTATTCTTGCCCGATTTTGCATCAGATTCAGCATCCGGAAACTGATTAATTAAAAGCACGTTGGAAATGAAAAGAGCAACAGGCAATGACAATAAAAGTGCCTGCATTGAAAAATATCCGGTCTGAACGTAAAATGCGCCAAGGGTTATTAAAACACCATAAGTGACCGCAATTAAAATTTCGGCGAGGCCGGGTGCCATATTAATGAATGAAAATTTTCCTTTTTCACTGGTATAAAATAATCCAGCCAAGAGTCCGAAAAGAATCAAAGGAATCAATCCCCAACCTGTAACCGCTACAAGGTAAATACCTATAAGGCCTGCAATAAATGAAAAGACAAAACCAAAAAATCCCATATCGCCACGGGAAATCAGGCCGAGTTGAATAACGCGTGACCCGCCTGTAAACGGCCGAATACCTTCCACATTTTCGTTATCGCGTTCAGCATCTTTCCAATCATTGATCATGTTGGTGCCCGCCTGGATCAATACCGCACCCAATAGGGTTAATACAAAAAGAAAAATATTAAATGACTGAAGTGTGGAAAATGCAATGGCTCCCCCTAACAATACAGGTATTAAAGATGCTGTAAGTGAAAGTGGCCGAACGGCTTCTTTCCATGCCCGCGCCTTGGCTTTCACATCATCCCAGGAACTATAAGAAGATTTGTTGGCAACCATATCAAATATGGTGGGAGGTATGCCCTGAAGCACTTCCGGCACGAAGCGGTATTTTACCAGAAATGGTTTGATCCTGATAAATTCTAATTGATCTGTCGCTTTTATTTCTATAAATTTTGCCACTATTGGAGAGCGTCTGGACATTATTTCAAGGACTTTACCGCGCTCCTCTTTATCACGGACAATTTCTGCCCGGCCGATAATTTCACATTCTTCCATTTCCAGAAATGAACTTCCCTGGTGGATTAATAATGCTGTTTCGGGTATGTTACTCCATTGAATTACTTTAGGATCGCCCTTCATGCTGCTCACATAAATATTAAAATTGTCGTCAAAGCCGAAATGCATCATTCGTTGGCGAGGTGAGCCCATGTTTGAGGTACCTACTGCTGCTACTTCTGCGCGCTCCAAATAAGCTAAAACTTCTTGTTTGCTCCGCTGTGCCATTTTTCATTGTATTAGTCAATGTAAAATTATGGCATTAAGCATGAAGAGACGATTCATTAACAAATCCAGATGGACTATTTAACTACTTTCCGGCTAATTTTAAATCCATCGCTGGTTTCTATTTTGATAAAATAAATCCCCTTTATCAGTTTCTCTGAATTAATTTCTTTAATCATTGAGCCCTGGATATTCAGGGCATCTTTATAAACCAATCTGCCACTTGCGTCATACATTTTTATTGATCCTGAGGCCTGATTGAAATTTTGAAGATAGACAAACAATTTGTTCATAAAAGGAGTAGGAAAAACCTGGACGCGGTTTTTTCCGGCATTATTATCCACTATTTTTTGGGAAGTGTTATTGCGTGTGATGAGCCAGTATTCAGGATCAATAATTACCGTATCTGCGACGAAGCCAATATTCTTAAGAAATATTTCCCCGTTAAATTTGTTATCAACGATGATGGTTTTCTCCTGGCTGGCATTTTTAAATTGAAGTGCGACAGGCAATGCAAAAAAACTAACTGAAGGATGTGAAGTAATCTCGTCCATTTTTATTCTTACATAATCATTTCCTATTTGACTCCATTTAACAGAATAGGAAGGATATCCTTCACCATAAATCCAATTTTTAAAAAAAGAATCCAGTTTCTGTCCGCTCACTTTTTGAAGATTTCTTTGCAGGTCCGATGTTGTGGCAAAACCATATCGCAGGGATGAGTCATTCAAATATTCGTTCGCTCCTTTAATAAAAACAGAATCTCCTAAAATCCACCGCAACATATAAAGAACATGGGAACCTTTAGTGTAGGTGAGTCGTGAATTAAAGATTCGGTTCACCAGTGTAGTGTCATAAACAAATACAGATCCACCCGGCAACGACGTAATAGAATTGATTTCTGATTTTCGTGTAGCCAATACCGTTAGCGGATATTTCTTTTCCCAATCCATACTGGCCAGGTGAGTTGCAAATCCCTCATTGAGCCAGATATGCTGCCAGCTTGCGCAGGTAACTTTATCTCCGAACCATTGATGCGCCAGCTCGTGAGACATAAGCGCTTCGTCGGGCCGAATTAAAAATGTGGATGTTTGATGCTCCTGACCACCTCCCCAGCCAAATTGCACATGGCCATACTTTTCTTTTATAAAAGGATAAGGACCAAAAAGGCTACTGAAATACTGCATAGAAGCCAGGACGAGTGGCGTCTGTTGTTGAAAAAGCCCAAGGCTTTCCGGGTAACAAAATGTTTGCATCAATAAGTCAGTACTTCCAATTTGCACGTAGTTTTTAAATTCTGAATAATTAGTAACTGCCATGCAAATTAAATAGGAAGCGATAGGATAGCGATGTTTCCAATATGTAGTTGCATTGGCACCTGATACAGTTATACTTTGTCTAAGTCCATTCGACACAGCACTGTATTGTGCTGGTGCGGTAATGTAAACGTCAATGGAATCAGCTTTATCGTCAAGCCCGTTTTTACATGGCCACCAATCCTGGCTTCCGTAAGGTTCACTGAGTGTCCACATAACAGGTATGCCTGCATGTAAAGAATTTACAAAAGATCCGAAGCCTCCATTAGGTGGCACGCCCTGGTAGTATATACTTACGGAGTCGAAATTTCCGGAAGCTTTTTGCTGATTAAAATTGATTAATAAATGATTGTTATCCTGCGTAAAAGAAAGTGATTGCTGATTGTTTGTAATACTATCAACATGCAACGCATCGGCCAAATCAAAAGAAATTGAACCTGATGTTTTAAGCATTACAAAGTAAGAGGTAACCTTTCCTTTGATGTATCGCACTGCCGGATCGGTCTCCCACTCGCATCGGAAGTATTTCATATCAAAATCATTAGAGGCAACTGTTTCTTTTGCCTTGTTAGCGACCGTCTTGGGTTTTTCTTCGCTGGGAAAGTTTGAAAAATTTTTTTCATAAACTTTTGTTAGGGCAAACCCATAACTAGCTGATAAAAAGTAAAATAAAATAAGCGAGAATTTCATCATGTCTTTTCTTTAACGGCTATTTAACTGAAAAACTTGCATTCCAAAAAATTGGGAGCTATTTTTGACCACTTAGGCGAATTCGAAAATACAGTTCTTTATCAATCACAAATTTCTTTTTTTTATTACAAATCTAAAGATCCAAGATAAACAGGCGTTTTTAATAACGTGAAATAATTATTTGAACGAAAAATTTCTAAATGAAAACTATTCAATCAAAAAGCTTATTAACGTTGATTATAATTTTTTTTATAATTGGCTTTAGCACTTCGGCAAAAAATTTTATTGTTTCTCCTTCCAGCTATTACATGGACACTATTACCAATGAGTCTCTGGATTCTGAAAGTAGTTTGTACCTGGTGGACAATCCGGACAGGGTTATATATCCTGAAATCCTGGAAGAACACCGTGACGAGAGTGAAGACTATGTAGAAAGGTACAGCAAAAGAGAGCGTGAATACATTATTCACATGTTCAAAAAAGGAAAAAGTTTTTTTCCAAAAGCAGATGTCATCTTTACTAAGTATGATGTACCCCAGGAATTTCGCGTACTTCCGGCCCTCGAATCAAACTTCAGTCCCAGTGCCGTTTCCCCCGCAGGGGCAGTAGGTTACTGGCAGTTTATGGGAGAGTTGGCAAGAGAGTATGGGCTGCGCGTTGGTGGCCAAAATGATGAACGTAAAAACTTTACAAAATCTACCGTGGCTGCTGCAAAGTTTTTTCGCGATCAGCTTGACTTTTTTAATGACGATATCTTACTGACTGTCGCTGCTTATAATTGCGGCCAGGGAAGAGTACGTTCTTCTTTAAAAAAGACTAAAATAAAAAATCCTGATTACTGGGATATTAAAGAATTCTTACCTGCAGAAACAAGAAGATTCGTTATGAAATTTGTTTCATTAAATGTAATTGCTGCCAATTACGATAAATTTCTAAAACGTAAACTTGATTTCGATCAACCGAACGTAATTCAGATTGCCTCTATTGATTCCTGCCAAACAGGTATTTCCGTTTCGCGTAATGCACTATAAACGAGGTTGCTTGTTAAGGCGTTATCTTTGAACCCTTATGCCCCGAGTGAATTATAATGATAGCGTCAATTTTTTAAAGAAACTGACTTTTAGAAGAGTTTGGAATGCAAGTAAAGTCCTTTCCAGTTACTATATAACGAGATGGTTCACAAAGCCTGTGCAATGGGGCTTGCCAATTTCTATTTCGTTTGAACCTACTACTTCTTGTAATCTTAGATGCCCTGAATGTCCAAGCGGATTAAGGCAATTTGTACGACCAACCGGAATGTTGGAGAAAGGATTCTTTACTAAAACGATAGACGAGATTTATAAAGATTTAATTTATCTCATTTTTTATTTTCAAGGTGAACCCTATCTGAATAGAGATTTTTTAGAAATGGTGAAATATGCTTCTTCTAAGGGAATTTATACAGCCACTTCTACCAATGCGCATTACCTGACTGATGAAGTGGCCAAACGTACCATAGAAAGCGGATTGGATCGGTTAATAATTTCTATCGATGGAACAACTCAAGATGTTTACAAACAATATCGTCGTGGAGGAAATTTAGAAAAAGTGATACAAGGCGCTAAAAATGTGGTGAAGTGGAAAAAAGAATTGAAGAGCAAAACTCCATTTATATTTTTTCAATTTTTGGTAGTGAAACCTAATGAACATCAAATAGAAGATATTAAAAAGTTAGGTGCTGAAATAGGGGTAGATGAAGTAAGATTTAAAACTGCTCAGGTTTACGATTACGAAAATGATCCCAATAATCTCATTCCTGAAAATGAGAAATATAGTCGCTATAAAAAAGGGAAAGATGGAAAAGTAAAATCAAAAAATAAATTAGCAAATCATTGCTGGAAATTATGGCATGCCAATGTAATTACGTGGGACGGAATGGTAGTCCCTTGCTGCTTTGATAAAAATGCAACTCACCAATTAGGAGATTTAAAAGGCCAATCCTTCAAAGAAATTTGGCATAATGAAAAATATAAGAAATTTAGAACTGACATTACTGATAGTCGCAAGAACATTGATATCTGTGCCAATTGCAGCGAAGGTGCATCAGTTTGGAAAAGCTGATTATTTTCGTGTAAGCATGACTGTTTCTAAAGCTTAAAACACTTTCTCTCCCAAGTTCACTTCCTCATTTTTTTAACCTCTTTGCAGCATTCAATAATTTTTATTGGTGTAAATTGCCGCCTCATTATTTTACCTGTCATGAAAAAGCATTTGTTCCTTATTTCCATTCTTTTGTTCTCCTTTTTCCTAACTGCTTTGGCTCAGCCTAAATATGAGTTTAGGGGCGTTTGGGTAGCCACTGTGGAAAATATCGATTTTCCATCTTCAAGAACTTTAACTACAGATGCGCAAAAAGCAGAGTTTATAAGTTTGTTGGAAATGCATAAAAGAAATGGCATGAACGCAGTAGTGGTGCAGATTCGTCCGGTTACCGATGCTTTTTATCCTTCATCTTATGAACCTTGGAGCGAGTACCTGACAGGCACTCAAGGCAAACCACCCTTTCCTTATTACGATCCATTAGAATTTATGATAACAGAGACACATAAACGAGGAATGGAATTTCATGCATGGATGAATCCTTATCGTGCCGTTTTCAATATTTCAAAGTCTTCTGTTTCGCCAACTCATATCACTAAAAGGCATCCGGAATGGTTTATAGATTATGGTGGCAAAAGGTATTTTGATCCGGGAAATAAGGATGCTCAAAAATTTGTTGAAAGTGTGGTGCAGGACGTGGTAAGCCGGTATGCTGTAGATGCCATTCACTTCGATGATTATTTTTATCCTTATCGGATTGCAGGAAAAGAATTTGGCGATTGGAAATCCTTTAGCAAGTATGGTAATGGATTGACCAAGGACGAATGGCGCAGGAGCAATGTGGATTCTATTATAGTAATGTTGGCAAAAATAATAAAGCAGGAAAACCCGTATTGTAAATTTGGAATTAGCCCGTTTGGTGTTTGGCGCAATAATGATAAAGACCCGGATGGTAGCAATACAAAAGCCGGACAAACTAATTACGATGACTTGTATGCAGACATTTTATTGTGGATGAAAAATGGCTGGATCGATTATGTGGTACCACAATTATATTGGGAGTTAGGACATAAAATAGTGTCGTTTGAAATATTGACTGATTGGTGGGCGAAGCATACCTACGGTCGCCAAATGTATATCGGACAGGGCATCTATCGTGCTTTGGAACCTAAGTCGTATGCCTGGCATAAGAAAGATGAATTGCCAAAACAAATCAAACGTTTAAGGGAGTTTCCTGAAATACAGGGAAGTGTTTATTTCAGTAGTAAATCCTTTGCAAGTAATCCAAATGGCTGGAGCGATAGTCTGCGAAATAATTATTACAAATATCCGGCTTTGGTTCCTCCGATGGAATGGATCGATTCTGAAAAACCAGACAGGCTAACTATGCAATATGATAGTACCAAAGAAACCTTTTTTACAAACTCAATGGATCTTTATTTTTTGCAAAATGAAAATAATGACAAGATCAACCGCTTTATTATTTACCAATTTGACGATCTAAAAAACATGGACTACAGCAACCCGAAAAACATAAAAGAAATTATTATTTCCGGAAATAATTTTTACAAATTTGATCTCTTAACCGTTCCGGCAAATCAAAGTAAACTGATAATAGCAGCATCCAACTTAACTTTTACCAATAATGAAGGCGCACCCAGCCGGTTTATTTATTTGGAACGACGGGGAAAAGGATGGCAGGTAATTGCACAGGCGGATAATAAATAATTTAAATAAAAAAAGGGTGAAATCGTAAATATTTCACCCTTTTTTTATTTATAAATTTTTAGCTATTACGAAAAAAGATAACACGCATTACATCTTCATCTTCTCCAGTTTCTTCGGCATCATTACATCTATATTCATTTCTTTATTATCCCTTTTCAATTTTAGTTTATAAGTTTCTCCGTTGTTTGACTTAGTTAATTCAGATCGAACTTCTTCAATATTATTAACGGATTCTCCATTCATTTCAATAATAACATCGTTCTGTTTTAATCCTGCTTTATCTGCAGGCGAGTCCTTATCTACATTAATTATTTTTACTCCTTTACCATTTTCTGTGTCTTGAATTTCTGCGCCCATTCTAGGTTTTGGCGCACCAAACGATTTAAAAAACCGATTACCGAATCCTTTCATCTCAGGGATGTCTGCCATGTTAAACTCAAAGTTCATCGCAGTATCTGCCGGGAACATAAACGCTGTTCCAAAATCATCCGACTTTCCTAAAACAACTTTCGTAGTTTTCATTTTGTTGTCTCTCAAATAAGAAACGACCACTTCGTCACCAGGTTTAAAGGATTGCACCACCTCGGCAAGTTCTTCCGGAGAATTAATTTGCTTGTCACCCAATTTGGTAATTATATCATTTTCTTTGAGACCTGCTTTTTCTGCGGCACTGCCTTTCGTTACACTTTTTATTAAAGAACCCTTTTCAGTTTTTTCTGTCAGTACACCTAAAAAAGTCCGGCTTTTATTTGTGAACGCATCAGGAGAAAAATTTGGTCTCTTATTAAAATTATCTGAATTGGCAATCATTCCTTTTCGTCGCCTTATTACCACGTTCCCATTATAGGCCTCTAATGGCTGACCGTTCACTTTTATATTCTCTCCTTTTAATTCAATGACAGTCTTTTCATTTTTATCTCCATTCCTGAGAATGATAATTTCTTCTTTTTTAATAACCGATGAATCGGGTTTTTGAGCAGAGGCTGAATTTGCAATAAAAAATCCCGCGAGAATTGCAGATGTTGTTAGAAATAATTTTTTCATTTTTCTGAAATTTAAGATGTACGAAAATAAACGTAGATTAAAAGTAAAAAGTATTTTTCAGAAAAGAAGAAACGTGTCGTTAAAATTCTCTGAACTTAACAAAATGAAAACACGACTACCTATAATATTCCTTTTACTTTTTGGACAACCTCTGAAAGTTTAGAGGCATCCTGACCTCCGGCGCTTGCAAAAGTTTTTTGGCCACCACCTCCTCCTTTAATTAAAGGAGCAATATGTTCTTTAATTATTTTAGGAGCATCAAGATTTTTATTTTTAGACAATTGATCATCAATCATCAAAGCTACAGCAGGCTTGCTTTCTATGTCAGCCAACAGAAGGATAAAATAATTATCCATTTCGCTCTTTAAAGAAATGCATAGCTTTTTTAATGCTTCAGCATTGGATACATCAACTTTTTCTCCAATAAAATTTACATCATTTATTACCTCTACCTTTTGCAACAACTCCCCTTTTAAAACCGACAATTGCCGGGCTTCCATCTTCTCAAGTTCTTTTTTTAAAGCACTATTTTCTGCTAGTAAATTTTCAATTGATTTAGGTAAATCTTTCGGATTTTTTAGTTTCTCATTCAAGTTGCGTACCAGATCAAACTCTTTATTAATATACGTTTCAGCAGCCAATCCGCTAACGGCTTCAATTCTTCGAACGCCAGCTCCCACAGCAGTTTCGTGAGTAATTTTAAAGAACCCTAATTCCCCAGTGCTGCCCGCATGCGTGCCCCCGCAAAGCTCGATGGAATAATCCGGATCCATAATTACAACCCGCACCTTATCGCCGTATTTTTCTCCAAACAATGCCATGGCACCCATTTCAATCGCTTCCTGCTTATTCATTTCTTTTATAACTACCGGAATGTTTTCACGAATCTTTTCATTTATTATGGCTTCTATTTTTACGAGCTCTTCGTCAGTAACTTTTGCAAAATGTGAAAAATCAAAACGAAGATTTTCTTCATTTACGAGGCTTCCTTTTTGTGCCACATGACCACCTAACGTTTTTCTCAAAGCGGCATGTAGCAAGTGTGTAGCAGTATGATGTGGTTTAATATTTTTTCGCTTCTCTTTATTTATCCTCGCTATTAAATTACCAGAAATATTCTTTGGTAATTTGCTGAC
>JBDSHT010000274.1:0-6741 GCA_039918315.1 Ginsengibacter sp.
GTTTTTCCCCAATCTCCATTTGGTAATTCTGTGAGTAATAAGTTTTTGAATTCTCCAACATCACGCAAATAGGCGAGGCTGTCTTCGGTAACTCCCGTGTTCTCTCCTTCCTGCGCAAGAGCCGCTGCATATTGATAAAAATTTCTCGCCTGCCCTATCAGATCCAATGCAATATTTGTGACAGCAATATCCTGCTCAAGTGAAGGCCCATGGCCTGTCCACTCGCTAAGACGGTGCCCCATTATAAGAGAATTATCTGCTAAATGCAGTGTGCATTCGTATGGCTGAAGAAATGACTTTTCGGTTTGCATGTTTTTTGAAAGTTTTGATTTTTCATTTTTATAAAACAGATGCCTACATAAATTTTAATTCGTCAGGCAAATGATAAAATGTCGGATGACGGTAAATTTTATCATTGGCGGGATCAAACAAACTTTCTGCTTCATCCGGATTGGTCGCATGAATGTATTTAGATTCCACTACCCAAATACTTACCCCCTCCATTCTGCGGGTATATACATCGCGTGCATTTTCAATGGCCATTTTTGCATCCGCTGCGTGCAGGCTTCCTGCATGTTTATGATCCAGGCCCTGTTTACTCCGTATGAAAACTTCCCAAAGCGGCTCTTTTGCAGTCTCATCAATCGTGCCTCCACTCCCTCCAGAACCTTCATCAGGAATATCTCCGTAATAGATTTTTTTTGCTTCGAAAGCCATGTGGATTATTTTATAAGTTGACGATTAGATTTAAAAACTACCAGAGACATTGTTTAATATTCAGCAACTAACTCTTTCTTCTTCGCGTGGACCAGTGCGGCTTCCCGAACCCATGTTCCATTTTCATGTGCACTAACCCTTGCGGCTAAACGCTCTTTATTACACGGCCCATTTCCTTTCACAACATTCCAGAATTCAGTCCAGTTTATTTCTCCAAAATCATGATGGCCTTTTTCTTCATTCCATTTGAGATCGGGATCGGGAATTGAAATTCCGAGAATGTCAGCCTGTTCTTTACAGATATCTACAAATTTTTGCCGAAGCTCATCATTCGTAAATCTCTTTATTTTCCATTTCATACTTTGCGCAGTATGCGGTGATGCATCATCATTGGGTCCAAACATCATAAGGCTCGGCCACCACCAGCGATTGAGCGCATCCTGTGCCATTTCTTTTTGTTCTTTTGTGCCACGGCACAATGTCAACAGGATTTCATATCCTTGTCTTTGATGAAAACTTTCTTCCTTGCAAATGCGAACCATTGCTCTTGCATAGGGTCCATACGACGCACGGCAAAGTGGAACCTGGTTCATAATAGCCGCTCCATCCACCAACCAACCGATGGCTCCCATATCTGCCCAGGAAAGAGTAGGATAATTAAAAATGGAAGAATATTTTGCACGTCCACTAAGCAATTGCCCGATCATTTCTTCGCGGGAAATATTTAAAGTTTCGGCTGCGCAATACAGATACAAACCATGCCCCGCCTCGTCCTGCACCTTTGCGAGCAAAGTAGCTTTTCGTTTCAATGAAGGAGCTCTTGTAATCCAATTAGCTTCGGGTAACATCCCCACAATTTCACTATGGGCATGTTGACTTATTTGCCTTACAAGCGTTTTTCTATAATCATCAGGCATCCAATCCCTCGGTTCAATCCTGATCTCATGGGCTATTTTATCATCAAAAGTTTTTAATAAATTGTTGTTATTCATAAATGGAACGTTGTACTCAAAGTTACTTATTCAAAAATGGATTTGCAGCGATAGATAGTTAAATAAGAATAGTTGGTTTATTCATCATTCACAATTCTGGCATAAGCTGAATATTTGGCGAAGCCAACACCAATAACACTTTCAGGGATAATCTTTAAAAGTCAATTTAGTTTTGATCATAATCCACCACTACTTTTTTGGAGCGGGGATGCGACTGGCAAGTGAGAATATATCCATCTTTTACCTCGCTGTCTTCCAGGCCATAATTTGCCTCCATTTCCACTTCACCTTCCAGCAACTTTGCTTTGCACGAACAACAAACTCCTCCTTTGCATGCAAATGGCAAATCGATCCCCTCGGCCAGGCCTGCATCTAAAATGGTGTTACTATTATAATCTAATAAAAGCTCAAAGCTGCGCCCGTCCACTTTTATAGTGACTTCACTTCCCTCTGAAATAGTTTGTTTTGCAGCTTCATAAATTTTTGTATTTTTTCGGGTGGGAGTAGTAAAGAGTTCAAAATGAACTTTTTCTTTTGAGATACCCCAGCCTTCTAAAAATTCTTTTACAGTAAAAATCATTTCTTCGGGACCGCAAATGAAGAAATCATCAACAGAATCCATGTTCACCAGTCTTGAAACATGATTGCATTTGGAAACATCTATCCTTCCATAATTAAAATCCGATTCAGTCCTTTCCCTGCTTAGAATGTGATACACTCTGAAGCGCTGTAGGTACTTATCTTTAAACGCTTCTATTTCATCTTTAAAAATAATTGATGAAGAATTCTTGTTGCCATATACCAGTGTAACATTACTTTCCTTTTCTAAAAGAAGAATCGTTTTAATGATGGAAATGGTTGGTGTAATTCCGCTTCCTGCAGCAAAAAAAACATACTCTTTTTTATTTCCTTCTTTTATTTCAGTGTAAAAGCTTCCGGCCGGAACCATCACATCAAGTACATCTCCTTTTTTAAGGTTTTCACATGCATAAGTGGAGAAAACGCCATTTACAACCCGCTTTACCGCAACCCGTAACTGTTGATCCAGCGGGCTTGAGCAGATAGAATAGGTGCGCCGTATATCATCAAGTCCGCTTTTGATAGTTATATTCTGGCCCTGAATAAATTTAAATTCCTTTTTTAGAGATTCAGGAATGTCGAACGCAATTGATACGCATTCTGATGTCTCCTGTTTAATGTCTGCAACGGTAAGTTTGTGGAAATGTAACGCCAAGATTAGTTTTTTCGCAAAAGTAAGCTAACGCTGCTTTTTAAATTTACTATTTTGGGATTTTACCTTTCCAATAATTAGAAGGACTTTCATCTATTTCATAAAGAGAATCTATTTTTATTTAAAACCCAATACAGTATTGGTTTTATATTATTTTTTAAATTTAATTGACCTGAAATTTGCTTTTATAAATAAATATGTACTATTTTAGCAGCCCATTCTACTTTTCCTTTTCCTATTAATCAAAACCGTGCTGAAATCCCTTATACTATAACCTGGTATAATCAAGTAGTTATATTTCATTTAATTTTTTTGTAGATAAATAGTATTTCTCAATATATTTTATTTCCCCTCAGGGATCAACTCTTTCTTGTGGTTTCAGAGGTAAGCAAGGCCGGTGATTTTTATCACTGGCCGTTTTTTTTTATTGAAAAAATATTTGAGTGTAAAACAGCGGGATTTTTAAAACGCGACTATTTTATAATTATTCGAATGAACGGTTTATAAATTTTAAAAGCGGATTCAAAGCTTTAAAACTTTTGGCAACATTGGTTGCAAGATTTGGATCATTTAGATTTTCATCAGACAGGTATTGCGTAGCTACATAACTTTTCAATTTTAAATATTCGCCAGCTATGTTTTCTTTATCATAGCCTTTTGGAATATTCACCAACACCTGCCCCTCTTCTCTTTCTAATTCTCCATAAATTTTTTTAAAGGAAGTAGCACTGATGATTTTTTTAAATTCCGGAAAATTATAATCAATCTCTTGTCTCACTTTTTTAAGATCTGCGGCTTCTGGCATCCATAAACCACCACCTGCAAAACTTGCATTACCTGGTTGTAGATGAAAATAGTAACCGGCATTTACAGATTTTTTTCCACCCTTAGCGAACACCGCGCTGAGATTGATTTTGTAGGGAGTTTTGTTTTTTGAAAAGCGAACATCGCGATTAATCCGGAACATGCAGTTTTTAGGCTCAAGGTCTTTTAAATCGGGATCAGAAGATATCATCTTTTCCAGGAGGACCTTTACAACGTTTTCAAAATCTGCGCGGGCTGCAAGATATTTTTCTTTGTTTTGATCAAACCAAACTTTGTTATTGTTCTTCTTTAAATTTTTTAAGAAAGTAAGGGTAGAGGGTTGAAACAAGTATTGAAGAGTTTAAAATTTTTTTTGTGATAAAATGTGAAGTCTAGCGTCGTTGGTTACACGTATTCGCGAAACAAAAACAGAAGAAATCTACATTAAACATGTGCCCAGCTTTCGCCGCTTTTAATTCTGTAAATCGTCATTTCACTCACGCCATAATTATCTGCTATTTGTTTATGCGTTAGCTTTCTGCGCGGATTGTCTAATGATTTTTTTATTGCTTTTACCTTTGATATATTTAGTTTTAAACCTGTGGTTCTGGATTGCTGCACGTCTTTGTAGGCCAATTTTCCAGGGCTTTTTTGCTGGTGTTCAATCACCTCTTTTTGCGAAGCCCACTTTAAATTTTTTAGAGAGTTATCGGTTTTGTTGTGATTCAAATGAATGACAAAAACTTGTTTGGGAGATGTTTTTGGTTTAAACAGTTTTGCTATTTCACGATGAAAATACAAAGTGCTGTTGGTGCCATCAATGTGAAGGTTTAAAGTTTTATATCCGGAAGTTAGCGACCCTGCTAATAATTTTCCATCTTCTAAAACATCCTCTTTATAGCTTGCTGCACGACCATGAGAAGAGATTGCATATTTATTTCGCAAAAGTTTATGGCCCTTGAACTGTAGGGGTTTCCAAATTTCTCCGGTAATTTTTTTGATCATAGCATTTGTTTGAAATGAAGTTACAAAACTAAATTTGTATCATTTTTAAAAAATCTTCTTCGCTAATAATATTTACAGATTTTATTTTTTTAGCCTTTTCTAATTTGCTTCCGGCAGATTCACCTGCCACCAAATAGGTTAGATTAGCACTCACGGATGATAATAATTTTCCCCCATTATCTTCAGCAAGTTTTTCTGCATCATTTCTTTTTAAAGAGGGCAGAGTGCCGGTAAAGAGAAAGGTAGATCCTGATAATTTTCCATTGACTGTTCCCTTTTTATCACCCTTCATGTTTAAACCTGCATCTGCAAGGGATTGTAGCATTTTTAAATTATCTTCGTTTTGAAAAAATTCGTAAATGCTTTCACTCACTTTTTTGCCAATGTCTTTTAATTGCAGTAGTTGCTCCAATGAGAAAGTTTTCAAATCGAAAATACTATCCACACTTTTTGCCAAAATTTTTCCCGTGGTTTCTCCCACGTAACGAATACCTAAACCAAAAATCAATCGATTTAAATTTTGTGTCTTTGACTTTTCGATAGCAGCCCGAAGGTTATCAATTGATTTTTGTTTAAAGCCTTCAAAGCTGCTTATCGTTTCAAAATCCAATGAATAAATAGAAGGGATATCTTTTAAAAGTCCGGCTTCAAAAAACTTTCTCACATTAGCTTCGCCAAAGGTTTTAATATCTATAGCATCTTTACTCACAAAATGAATGATGCGCTCCACAACCTGTGCAAGGCAATTAATGTTGACACAACGCCACACAGCTTCCTCTTCAGGCTTTACCAGTGCATCACCACAAACCGGGCAGTTTTTGGGAAAATTAATTTTTTGTTCGCTCCCTGTTCTTAATTCTGTGAGTGGCTTTACAATGTATGGAATTACATCTCCTGCTCGTTCCACTATAACAGTATCGCCTAAACGTAAATCTTTTTCCTCAATAATACCTTCGTTGAAAAGTGAAACCGAGGAAACGGTAACGCCGCCAATATGCACTGGTTCTATTTTTGCCACCGGCGTAATGGATCCTGTGCGTCCCACCTGGAACTCTACGGTCAATAATTTTGAAGTCGCCTGCCGTGCTTTAAATTTAAAAGCGATTGCCCAGCGAGGATGGTGCGTTGTGCTTCCAGCCTGTTGCTGAAGTTCTACCTCATTCGCCTTTATCACCATCCCGTCAATTTCATAAGGTAGATTGTCCCTTTCTATTTCAAAATCTAAACAGAATTTTACCACGTCATTTATATCACTAAATATTTTTTTTACTGTTACCGGTGTTTTAAAACCTACAGCCGCCAGCATCTCCAAAATCCCCGAATGTGTATTCAATAAATTGGAGGATTTTGATTGTGCATTTTCCTGTAACAGAATAAAACTTACATGGTATAAAATGGCTTCTAATTTTCGTTTAGCAACTGAGGCGGGGTCCTTCATTCTGAGAGATCCAGCCGCGGCGTTTCGTGGATTCGCAAGAGGTGCAATTCCCTCTTCAGCAAGACCCTCATTGAATTTTTTAAAATTTTCTTTGTTCAATAACACCTCTCCCCGTATTTCAATCTTTTGTATGCCATAGTCTGAAAACCTTGCTGACAAAGGGATTGATTTGATCTGCCTAATATTAGTTGTGATGTCGTCGCCCTCTACTCCGTCTCCGCGGGTAGCTCCTCTTACCAAAAAATTATTTTCATAAATCAAGGAAATGCTGGCCCCGTCAAATTTGGGCTCCACACTAAAGTGTAATTTTTGTTGATCTACAAGACCGTTTAAACGGTTATCCCAACTAATCAAATCCTCTGGGTTATAACTATTTTCAAGACTTAACATGGGGGCCAAATGGCTGACCGCTTTAAAATCGTCGTTGAGGCTGTTGCCTACTCTCTGTGTAGGAGAATCCTTTGTAATTAAATCCGGATTTTCTTTTTCCAGAATTTCTAATTCTTTGAAAAGTTGATCATATTGCCCGTCAGAAATTAAAGGTTGATTTAAAA
>JBDSHT010000275.1:0-28741 GCA_039918315.1 Ginsengibacter sp.
CAAGGGGTTAAGACGCCTCCCTTTCACGGAGGAATCACGGGTTCGAATCCCGTACGTGCTACAAAAAAGCGGCTTTTTTCGAGCCGCTTTTTTCATTTTAAAACCCTTCGGTCCATCGTTAAAAAAAGATGGCATAATTGATGAAGATGCTCAATTTGATTTTTAGAATCTCAATGAAGATTTATTGGCGGAAGGAAGTAAATTTTTTACCCGGTTTCAATTTTGAAAAGGTGTATTTATACTTTTTAACGATCAATAAAGTGACCTTTACAGGGTTTATTATTTTATATTTGCAAAATTATTTTTCTAATTAATTATATGTTCAATATATCCTACTCAATTAAATATTTGCTGCTAAGTTTTTTTTTAATGGTTCTGTTTACCTCATGTTTAAATACCCGTAAAGTCGCTTATTTCAGCGACGTAAAAGATTCAACGTTAATTTCGTCCCAGGCAGGTCTGGAACCAATTATACAGAAGAAAGATATTCTGAGTATTTCTGTCAGCAGTTTAAGTCAAGAGGCTACAATAATTTTTAATATGCCGAATTTACCTCTTAACCCAAGTGCCGGCGCCAATCCAAATATGCCGCAGACTTCAGGTTATCTCGTTGGTGAGGATGGGTCTATTAAGTTTCCTATATTAGGTGATATTCCTGCTGTTGGGCTCACTCAAAAGCAGCTGGAAAATAGTATTACAGGATTGCTTAAGGATAAAAAGCTACTCTTTGACCCCATCGTTACTTCCCGGTTTCTAAATTTTAGGGTAACGGTCTTAGGCGAAGTTGCAAGGCCGGGAGTTGTTCTGGTGCCGAGTGAACAGATAAGTATTCTGGAAGCTATTGGACAGGCAGGTGACCTTACTATTTACGGACTACGTGATAACATTATTCTTATCAGGCAAGAAGGGGAAGCCAAATTGATGAAAAGGTTAAGTCTCAATTCGTCGGATATTCTTAAGTCACCCTACTATTTTTTAAAATCCAATGATATTATTTATGTAGAACCGGGAAAGGCCAAAGTGGCATCCAGCGATCGGACCCAACAATTATTACCTATAATCTTTAGTGGAATTTCTGTAATAGTTGTATTACTAACTAGCCTATTAAAATAATTAACTGATGCAATCAGCAACATCAATCACTGAATCGGATGAGAAAGAAGAAGTTCCAATTGGGGATCTTCTTTATAAGTTTTTGCCCTATTGGCCCGTTTTTGTTTTATTATTAATGTTTAGTGTCGCGGGAGCGTGGCTTTATCTTCGCTATACATCGCCGGTTTACCAAACTACTGCTTCTATCTTAATTAAGGATGATAAGAAAGGCGCAGGAGCGCTGGATCCCCTGGAAGCATTTGATCTTTTTGGAGGTAAAAAATCAGTTGAAAATGAGGTAGAGATTTTACAGTCAAAGACATTAATTCAGGAAGTCGTTAACAACCTTCACCTTTATGCACCGCTAACTGATCAAGGCCGGGTGGCAAATTCTAATGCATACTTAACCTCGCCAATTGTGATTGAAGCAAGAGCTCCGGACTCCATGAAATTTGTCAGGAAAATTCCATTTGATTTTGATGAACAGACTAAAACTGTAAAAATTGATGATAAGTATTATCACATAAATGAATGGGTTAAAACTTCTTATGGTCTCCTGCGTTTCTTACCTAATAAGTATTTTAGACCACTTATCAAAACAAAGAATTCAGACAAAGAGAAATCTCATTTTTATTTCTCACTAAACAGTTTAAAATCTACTGCCAACGGTATTCTTAAGGATATGATCATCACTCCTTCCAGTAAGCAGTCTACTGTCATTGATCTTACTATTGAAGGAGAAGTGCCTCAGAGAGGTGAGGATGTTTTGAACGAGTTATTGAAGGTGTATAATCAAGCAGCAATTCTTGATAAAAATATATTAGCAGCTAATACACTTCAGTTTGTGAAGGATCGTTTGGCTTATGTAGTTAATGAATTGGATTCTGTAGAGGGTAGTCTGGAGAAGTACAAAACGAAAAATAAGATTTTTGACATTAGCGCACAAAGCCATATTTTTTTAGAAACGGTTGCTGCTAATGATCAAAAGTTAAGCGAACTCAATATGCAGTCGGCAGTACTAGATCAGGTACAGAGTTATGTAAAAGGAAATGGAAATATCGGTGGTATTGCACCTGCCACTTTTGGATTGGCTGATCCTGTACTGACTGGGTTACTCAGTAATCTTTCCGAATTGGAATTGCAATATGAAAAGACAAAAAAGATTGTTCCTGAAAATAATCCTGTAGTAATTTCATTGGTAGATGCGATTGAAAAATTAAAGCCAGGTATTCTTGCAAATATAAATAGTCAGAGAAGGAACCTCGCAGCAGCTAAAGAAAACCTTTCAGTTACTAATACTCAATTTAATTCAATGCTGAAAACTATCCCCGAAAAAGAAAGAGAATTATTGGGAATTAGTCGGCAGCAAAGTATCAAGAACAATATTTATACTTTTTTGTTACAAAAGAGAGAAGAGACTGCATTATCATTTGCTTCAGCGGTGGCAGATAGCAGAATTATTGATAAGGCAGAATCTTCAGACATACCTGTCAGTCCCAAAAAGTATTTAATCTATCTTGCTTCGATACTAGGAGCATTTGCTTTAGGTTTTAGTTTTATCTATGCAAAAGATATGTTGAATCGAACGGTTAAAGATCGTTCGGACATAGAAAAATATACTAGCATTCCTTTTCTTGGAGAAGTGGTGTTTGACCGATCAAAAAGTCCTATTGTCATTTCCGATGGTAAACGTAGTTTTATTGCCGAGCAATTCAGGCAATTGAGAACTTCACTTTCTTATCTAGGAATTGATGAATCACATAAAAGAATATTGATTACATCTAGTATATCGGGAGAAGGTAAAAGTTTTATTGCCAGTAACCTTGGAGCAAGCCTTGCATTGATGAATAAAAAGGTGGTATTAATAGAGCTTGATTTACGGAAGCCAAAATTAAGTGACTATTTCAGCGTGTCACGAAATATAGGAATAAGTAATTATCTGATTGGGAAATTGCCGATCGATGAAATCATAAAAATTACTGGTATAGAATATCTATCTATCATCCCGTCCGGGCCTATCCCGCCTAACCCATCAGAACTAATATCGAATGGCAGATTAAATACCTTGTTAGATGATTTGGAATCCAAATTTGATTATATTATTATCGACACTGCCCCTGTTAGTCCTGTGACAGATGCTTATTTAGTTTCACCGATTTGCGATGTTACATTGTTTGTAATTAGACACGATTATACGCCTAAGATGTTTGTTCAAAAACTGGAACAGCAAAATAAAAAGAGTAGCCTTACTAATCCTGCAATTGTGTACAATGGAATTCGCGGAAAAGGTATTGGAAAGTATAGATATGGTAACGGATATGGATATGGATATGGGTACACAGAAAATGAAGACAATACCAATTGGTGGAAGAATATTTTTAAGAAAAAATAAAGGTGAAAAAATAATTAATTAGAAATGTAGCCTTCCAAATTAATGTAACTGAGGGCTAGCGAAGCTATTTTTTGGAAGTTGCGAAGAGTAATTTTTATAGCCTTGTTCACTATTCTGGAAGCTGGTTGGGGCTAATTTTTTAAATCAAAATTCCTGTAAATAATCGCTCTTAAAATTCAGGATAATAACATTTACGCGTTTCATGTCTCTTCAAGATAAAACCATTTCTGGATTTTTTTGGTCATTTTTGCAACAGGTAGGAGGTCGGGGAATAAGCTTTTTGATTACAATTTTGTTAGCCCGGATGCTCACGCCGGCAGATTTTGGATTAATTGCAATGATTACTGTTTTTATACAGATAAGCCAAACTTTGGTAAATGGCGGATTCAGTTTAGCATTGATTCAAAAGAAAGACGTTGATAATGAAGACTATTCCTCTGTCTTTTATATAAACCTCATAGTAAGTTGTGTTTCTTATCTGGTAATTTATATTGCAGCGCCATTTGTAGCTGATTTTTATGAACAACCCGTATTAGTATTGCTCATCAGAGTGTTGGCCACGGTATTTATTATTAATGCTTTCTCTTATGTACAAGAAGCATTTTTAAGTAAAAGCCTTCGCTTCAAAAGTTTAATGTTGGTTCATATTCCTTCAAATATAATTGGGGGAATTGTTAGTGTTGCTATGGCTGTGCTAGGTTTTGGTGTGTGGAGTATTGTGGGAATGCAACTTGCTTCACGTTTTTCTTACGCAGTACAAATTTGGTATTATTCTAAATGGAGGCCTTTACTTTCTTTTAATAAAACAAAAGCAAAAGGGTTATTTTTCTTTGGCTATAAACTCATGCTTTCTGACATTTTTAATGCTTTATATAACAACATATTTGTTGTAATTATTGGTAAGTTTTTCAACATAAATATTGTTGGATATTATCAAACGGCTTATACAATGGTTGACGCGCCATCGAGCACGATTTCTGGCGTATTACAAAATGTAACTTTTCCAGTCTTTTCTTCGATCCAGGATGACTTAGTTAAATTAAAGATCGGATATAAGCGAGTGATGAAACTTTCGTTTTTTTTAATTGCTCCAGTTTTTGTCTTTGCTGGTATTTTAGCGGTACCATTATTTCGATTTTTTTTTACGGAAAAATGGCTACCCGCAGTTCCATACTTTCAATGGCTTTGTATCGGTGGAATATTTGGCCCGTTAATAGTTTGCAATTTGAATATTGTTAACGTTATCGGTAGAAGCGACTTATTTTTGAAATTAGAATTAATAAGAAAAGTTATTACCATTGTAGCAATAGTTATTGTGATTCCTTATGGTATCACAGCATTGTTATTAACCCAGGCACTCAGTATCCTATTTACTTATATTTTATTTAGCTCCGTTGCAGGACGGTTTATTAAATACAATTTTTTAGAGCAATTGAAAGATATTTTGCCTACTATTTTATTGTGTGTCACCGCTGGAGTGACGATAATATTTGTCGATAATTCTTTGAAAGTTTTTTCAGATATCGTACGGCTAATTGTTAGTTTTTTTATTGGAAGTATTCTATATGGACTGGTAGCAAAGTATCTGAAATTTTCACAGTTTGTTGACTTGCAAAATTTATTTCTGGAAAAGATTTTAAAAAGAATAAGTGTAAAGAATAATTAGCGTTTCAGACTTTGGTAAAAGCAGAGAAAGTCAATATTGAGGAAGATAAGCGCTTCTTTCTAAATAAAATTTGTAAAAATATGTGTGGCATTTACATTTCTAATATTCCATTCGAGTCAGATGTTGTCGAGAAGAAAATCAATTCAATTGGATTTAGGGGTCCTGATAACACAGGGGTAAAAAAGATTGACGACATAATTTTGGGACACTTACGGTTAGCGATCCTCGACTTAGAAGAACGATCCAATCAACCATTTGTGTTTGGTGATTTCTACATTGTGTACAACGGTGAAATCTATAATTTTCTGTCAATTAAAAGCGAATTAATACAGCTAGGGCACAGTTTTGCTACAACAAGTGATACCGAGGTGTTGATAGCTGGATACAAACAGTGGGGGTATAAAATATTAAGTAAGTTGAATGGAATGTTTGCATTTTCAATTTATGATTCTGCAAACCGTATTATTTTCAGTGCACGTGATAGGCTGGGGGTAAAACCATTTTACTATTATTGGAAGGAAGGACAATTTGAAATATGCAGTCAACTTCGACCTATTATAAATAAGAACAGCCGTATCAACGAAGAAGCAATATCCATTTATCTCGATTGTGGTTATGTGCCAAGTCCCTACTCAATTTTGATGGACGTTTTCAAGTTACCACCGGGTAATTTTATGACAATCGATTTAAAAAGCGGAACTAAATCTATTCAAGAATATTGGAATTTAAAACCTGTTGTATTAAAGGACATTTCGTATGAGGAGGCAAAAAAAGAACTTCATTCCTTATTAATTGATGCCGTAAAAATCAGGCTACAATCCGATGTTCCTTTGGGATCTTTTCTTTCGGGGGGCATTGATTCTGCATTAGTGTCAGCCATCGCTTGCAAAATTTCAGATCGACCGATCAATACTTTTACAATCGGGTTTGAAGATCCTGATTATGATGAAAGCAAAGTTGCAGCTCAATTTTCTAAAATCATTCAATCCAATCATATCGAGACAAAGTGCGGTTCAAAAGATGCATTAGAAATGCTTTCAAAATTAATTGAAGTGTACGATGAACCATTTGCGGATAGTTCAGCCTTACCCTCTTTATTGCTAAATTCTGTAACAAAGCAATATGCTACTGTAGCTTTATCAGGAGATGGCGGAGATGAGAGTTTCTTTGGTTATAATCATTTTGATTCGGTGATAAAATTTAATAAACTGAATAAAATTCCCGCTGTTCTTAGAAAGGGAATTTCAACAATTCTTGGGTTTAAGATTTTTGGAAACAGAATGCAACATTTAAAAAGCATACTTGAACTCAAAGGAGTAATAAATTTCATAAAAGCCATCTTTATAGGTTATGATTCCTTGCAAATTAAACGTAATACTGATTGGTTGGTTTGGTATGAAAAATGTATGATGCTTTCCTCCTTTCCAATTCAGAACGCAGCCGATTTAAATTTGAAATTATGGTTGGAGAATGATAGTAACGTTAAAGTAGATCGGGCCAGTATGGCTTATTCTGTTGAAGTGAGAAGTCCTTTTTTAGATTATAGAGTAATAGAGTACGCAAGAACGTTACCGATAGATTTTCGGTATCAGCCTGGTAGAAGAAAAAAAATATTAAGAGATATTTTAAAGGAATACATACCAGAAGAGGTGTTCGATCAGCCAAAAAAGGGATTTTCTATTCCATTAGATAAATGGATCAGGGAAGATCTGAAAGATGATATTAGTAAAGAGTTAAATGAAAATTTCTTAAAGAAGATTCCCAACCTGAATATAGAGAAGTTTCAATTTCAATTAAACTCCCATCTAAATGGTAAACAAAATCACTCATTTAATATTTGGAAATTGTATATTTTATCGAAGTGGTACAAGGAATTCAATTTTTAATTAACTAATAGGAAGCTGATTTTAATATTAAATAAATAAATGAAACTTAAGTCTATCCAACGTTTCACATTGTATGTCTTCCTGTTTTCTATAAACTTTGAAGTGTGGGATCCTTTCAATACTGGGGGCAACTTTTCAGTTTCAAAACTTACTGGTTTTTTATATTTCGTTTCTCTAATTCCCGAATTAGGAAGCTATTTGAAATTTAAAAAATTCAAGAACTTTTTAATGCCTATTAGTTTATTTTTTCTTCTTCTTACAGTTGTTAGTTTTCTTCATATTAATTCAATATCATCAGAGTATTTTAATTTTTCAGTTTTTCAAAACATAGTATTGTTGGTATTGCTGGTAAATCACGCACGAAAGGACCCCGGTGTTCTTAAGAAAGCAATGATGAGTTTTGCAATGGGATCTGTGGCCATGGCGTTTTTTTTTTACTTAGGAATTGGGATTAGTATCGAGGAAGGGAGGATTAGTTTGTTTGGCGATAATGAAAATGCTATTGGGATTAGAATGTGTATTTCTATGGTGTTCGTATCCTTTTTTATTATCCAAAATCCGCTTAAATTAGGTTATATAAGAATTCTACTTTTTTTCTCAATTCCTGTAATGCTTTCTTTATTAGTAGCAACAGGCTCGAGGGTAGCAATTATTTCTTTTTCTCTCTGCTTTGTAGTGGGTTTGATTTTAATAAAAACCAGGAGAGTTTATACTAAACTGTTGATTTTTTTAATAGGTCTCGTTCTTGGAATATATTTATACGATTTCATTTTGTCTTCCAACGTACTTGCTCAAAGATTATTAAACAGTGCTGAAAGTCACAATTTAGCCGGTCGAGATATAATCTGGAAAAAATTGATTCCATTAATTGAAAATAACCCTGTTTTTGGGGTGGGTGTTACGGGCTATAAAATGTACACAAAAAAAGTATTTGGAGAGTTTACAAGTCCTCACAATGTAATTCTGGAAGTTTTGTGCTATACCGGATTCGTTGGCCTCTTGGTTTACATCACGTTTTTATTTCGGGTTTTTAAAGCAAGTATTTTTGATTATAAAATGAATGGCTCCCTGAGCCAACTATTGTTATTAATTCCAATTTTAGGACTTCTTTTAAGTGGGCAAGTATTAGTGACAAAAATTGGCTGGGTGTTATTCGCATTTGTAATCGGAAGCACCTACAATGAAAAGCGATTGATTCGAAAGAGAAAGGATCATTTGGCATAAGGAATGTTTTGAAGGTAGGGGAAACCCTACAAATTTTTAAATGCATTAGGTAAAGCAAAATAATTTTCAAGTAATTCAAAAACTTATGGGGAATGGAGAAAAAAAAAATACTGCTGATCTATATAGATATGGAGGCTTAAAAGGGTGTAAAGGATTAATGAAAGGATTTTTCTTTCCAGGTTTTAAATATACTTACATTTTAAGAATAGCTTCACGGTATGGGCGGCGGTCTTTTTTGGGAATTATTTTTAGATTTATTTTGCGACACTATTCATACAAATATGGAATACAAATCCCTGCTGGAACCGTTATTGGGCAAGGATTTTATATTGGTCATTTTGGAACAATCGTCGTTAGTCATGGTGCGATCATTGGGGATAATTGTAATATAGCGCATAATGTAACGATAGGGAGGACAAATAGAGGAAAGTTAGAGGGTACTCCAATAATTGGTGATAAAGTTTGGATTGGAACAGGATCAGTGATTGTTGGAAAAATTAATATTGGTCGTAATGTTTTAATTGCACCGATGTCGTTCGTCAATTTTGATGTACCAAATGACTCTATAGTAATTGGCCATCCGGCTAAAATTATCCGGGATGAAAATGCGACCCTTGGGTATATAAATAATGTGCTGAATGAATAAATTAAAATTGCTTTGTGTTATAGATAGTCTTGGTTCGGGTGGAGCGCAACGTCAACTAGTTTCATTATCAATAGAGTTTAAAAAAGCGGGGCACGATGTTTCTTTTCTGGTGTATCACACTGAAAATTTCTTTAAGAATTTACTTGAAGACGATCAAATTCAAGTTCATGAAATAATAGAGCCGTCCTATATAAAGCGTATTTTAAAAATGCGCAGATTCATAAGGGAAGGCAACTATCATGCTGTACTGTCGTTTCTTGAGGCGGCTAATTTTATCTGCGAAGTTGCTGGTATGCCTTCAAGGAAATGGAAGCTAGTCGTTGGTGAGCGAAGTTCAAATCCAAATATTTTCAAGTCATTCAAATTAAGGTTTTATCGCTGGTTCCATTTGTTTGCAGACTTTGTAGTTTCCAATTCCAATGAAAACATGCGAATGGTTAAAAAAATTAATCCTCTTTTACTATCAGGAAAGTGTAAGGTGATTTATAACATGGTAGATTCCCGTTTATGGGATTTTTCTGATAATTGTGAACCTTTAAAAAATGGCAAATTAAATTTGCTGGTAGCTGCAAGTCATCAATATTTGAAAAATGCAAATGGTCTCATAGAAGCTGTTTACCGCTTAAGCGAGGAAGAAAAAGCAAGAATAAAAATTGAATGGTATGGTGATGAGCAACCCAACAATTCATTTAAAGAGGCCATGGATTTAGTGCAGCAATATCGATTGGAAAAAATTTTCTCGTTTTTTGCTGCCACTAAAGATATCATTCAAAAAATGCAAGAGGCAGATGCTATAGGTTTGTTTAGTTTTTATGAAGGTTTGCCAAATGTCATTTGTGAAGGTATGAGTTTGGGAAAAGTAATTATTTCGTCAAATATTTCCGACGTTCCTCTTTTAATAAACAACCCAAACTTATTATTTAACCCTGTTGATACGGCGCAAATTTCCAAAGTTTTATCCTATCTGATATCGTTAAAAAATGACGAGTTAATCGAAATCGGAGAGAAGAATCTATCACTGTCTAAAACATTGTTTCAGAAAGATCTAATTGTAAAAGAATATTTGGAACTGCTAAATTTAAACTCATTTACTAATCACCTGTGAACCTATATGTATATGAATTTTAAAGAGCTGGTATTTCTTTGTGGTGCACGGGATTTTCATGCAATGGATTGGTATAAAAGCGCTAAAGAACTTGTTAAGGACAAAGATGTTTTAATTCTCACAGACCTTATTGAAGGAGAAGGCTTTAAAAAGTTGACCAACAAAAATGATCAGGTTTTTAAATTAATTATTTTAGATAAATTTTTGTTTAAAAAGCAATCTCGCATCGGAAATATCTGGCGCAATATTTTTAAATTGTTGGTGTTTCCATTCCAAGTTATGTTGATAAAAAGGTTTTCGAAAAAACACCCTAATGCTATCTACCACGCGCATTCAATGTATTATCTATTTCTTGGCTGGGCAGCGGGCATTACCTATATCGGCACCCCCCAAGGCAGTGATATTTTAATAAAACCTTTCACTTCTAAGTTTTATAAATATTTCACCATCAAATCCCTTAAAGCAGCAAAAGGAATTACTGTGGACTCGCAGGCAATGAAAAATAAAATTATTGAGCTAACGGGACTTAAAGCTGAAATAATTCAAAACGGAATTGATCTTGAGTCCATAAATTTATACCTGAAACGAAATGTGGCTAAGTCAAAACGGCGTGGAGATTTATTGTCAGTTAGAGGATTTACTCAGTTATATAGAATTGATACTATATTGAATGCCCGAAATACTTCGGCTCAATTTCAGCAAGTTCCAATAAATTTTATTTATCCTTTTTACGAAGATGTATATAAAGAAGCTGTCAAACCATTATTTTATAACTATGATAATGATCTTGGAAGAGTTACCAGAGAAACAATGTATGAACTGATGGCAAATTCGAAAATTGTATTTTCAATACCTTACAGTGACTCATCGCCGAGGAGCGTTTACGAGTCTATATTTTGTGGTTGTGCAGTCGCAATCGCATACCATCCATATTATGACGATATGCCGGTTTGTATGCAGTCCAGAATAATTTTGATCGATCTCAATGATGAAAACTGGTTCGATGAGGCAATGGGGAAAGCTGAAAATATTACAACGAACATATTCATTCCCTCAGATGAAGCTATTGATTTATTTGATCAAAAGCAATCTTTTAAAAAAATAGAAAAATTATTATTTAATTAATTAACCTAAATGGAACAACCTTATCAAATATGCACCAATTGCGTCATGGACACCAGCGATGCAAAAATCACTTTCGATGAAAAAGGTGTATGCGATCACTGCAATGATTTTTACACAAATGTGCTACCCAACTGGCATACAGACGAAAAAGGGAGAGAGGAAATGGATGTAATAGTTGCAAAAATAAAAAAGGAAGGCGAAGGAAAAGACTTTGATTGCATTCTTGGAATGAGTGGGGGAGTAGATAGTTCTTACCTTTTACATTTGGCAGTAACTCAGTTAGGTTTGCGTCCACTTGTTTTTCATGTGGATGGTGGATGGAATTCAGAATTGGCTGTTCATAATATCCAGGTGATGGTAGATAAACTTGGATTAGACCTATATACGGAAGTGATTAACTGGGAGGAAATGAAAGATTTTCAATTGGCATTTTTTAAATCTGGAGTGCCTCATTTAGATATTCCACAGGATCATTCTTTTATCGCAACCCTCTATAATTTTGCTGATAAGTACAAGATCAAATATATTTTGAACGGAGGAAATATTTCTACCGAATGCGTTCGCAATCCGATGGACTGGTTGTACTACGGTACGGATATGGCGCAGATTAATGACATCATAAAACAATTTGGAACAGTTAAGATGGATACTTATCCATTCAGTCCTGTTTTTAGGCATAAATTTTATTTAAGGTATATAAAAGGAATGCAGGTTATAAAGCCTCTAAATTACATGCCCTATATAAAAGAAAACGCATTGCAATTATTGGCTGATACATACGGTTGGACTCCCTATCCACAAAAACATTTCGAATCGAGATTTACTAAATTTTATGAAGGATATTGGCTTCCCGAACGGTTTGGTTTTGATACCAGGAGAGTTCAATATTCCAGCCTGATACTTACTGAGCAGATGAAAAGAGATGAGGCACTTGAAAAATTAAAAAAGCCGGCTTATGATCCTAACACTATCGAAGATGAATTTAAATACATCGCCACCAAGTTGGGAATCACGCCCGAAAAATTGAGGGAGTATTTTACCATGGAAAAGAAATTTTATACAGATTATAAAAACCAGGTTTCAATATTTAAAACAGGAGCTAAAGTTCTTAAAATGATTGGTGTTGAAAGATCAATAAAACGATGATAACAATTATTAATTATGGTTCAGGTAATATACGGGCCATTGGAAATATCTATGACAGACTCAACATCAGTTATAAGATTGCCAGCTCTCCGCAGGAGGTACACGGAGCTCAAAAAATTTTTTTACCAGGGGTTGGGGCTTTTGATGAAACAATATCCATGCTGGATAAAACGGGATTCAGAGAAGTGTTAGATAAAGAAATAATTCAAAACAAAGTTCCTGTAATTGGTATTTGTGTGGGTATGCAAATTCTTGCGGAAAGTTCTGAAGAAGGTAGTCTTCCTGGCCTGGGTTACATAAAAGGCAGGGTAAAAAAAATTGACGAAACCCTTTTAAAACAGAAACCAAAATTGCCTCACCTGGGTTGGAATTCAATTCAGATAGCGAGAGTAAATACTTTGTTGGATGGGGTCGATGAGGAATTTGGTTTTTATTTTTTACACACCTATTATTTTGAATGTGAAAATGATTCAGATATATTAGCAACCACTAATTATGGCAAATCATTTGCATCTGCTATAAACCATGAAAACGTTTACGGTATTCAATTTCATCCGGAAAAAAGCCATAACAACGGGGTTACACTTCTTAAAAATTTTGCGACACTATAATGCTGAGATCGAGAATAACACCCTGTCTTTTAGTTCATAAAAAAGGGTTGGTAAAAACTGTTGCTTTTAAAGATTCCAAGTATGTTGGTGATCCAATAAATGCGGTTAAGATTTTTAATGAAAAGGAAGTGGATGAATTAATGGTATTGGACATTGATGCCACTAAAGAAGGACGGGGACCGGATTTTGAAATGATCAGAAACCTGGCTGTGGAATGCAGAATGCCTTTTTGTTACGGCGGTGGAGTAACGACCGTAGAACAGGCAAAAAAAATAATTAATCTCGGTGCAGAAAAAGTTGCGCTAAGTGCTGCGGCCATTTATAATCCTGGCATTCTAAAAGAAATAGGAAATGCCGTGGGCATTCAAAGTGTAGTAGTTGTCCTTGATGTAAAAAAGAAAGGGTTGTTAGGTGGGTATGAAATTTACACGCATAATGGGCAAAAAAATTCAGGGGTTAAACTGAAAGATTTTCTGATCATACTCAATGAAATTGGAATCGGGGAGTTGGTAATAAATTCAATTGAAGATGATGGCAAGATGCAGGGTTTTGATTTTAAAATTTTTGATTTCGCCAGGAATTTAACCAGTATGCCAATGACGATTTTAGGTGGTGCCGGCAATATCGAACATGTTAGAGAAGCCATATCTAGATTTAAAATTATCGGAGTTGCAGCAGGAAGTTTATTTGTTTTCAAGGGCAAGTATAAAGCCGTATTGATTAGCTATCCTGATAAAGAAGAAAGAAAAAAATTATACCAAATATAAAAGATGAAGCAAATAATACAATCCTTTAAAACAGGAGAGACCATTTTAGAAGATATACCCGCACCGCAGATTTCTCGTGGAAAAGTTTTGATCCAGACGACCAGGTCTCTTGTTTCTTTAGGGACTGAAAGGATGTTAGTGGAATTTGGAAAAGCAAATTTAATTTCGAAAGCGAGACAGCAGCCGGATAAAGTAAAGCAAGTACTGAACAAAATAAAAACGGAAGGATTGATACCAACGTTGGAGGCTGTATTTAATAAATTAGGTGAGCCGCTGCCGCTAGGTTATTGCAATGTTGGAAGAGTGATTGGTGTTGGCGAAGGAGTCAGCGATTTTAAAATTGGAGACCGCGTGGCATCTAACGGACATCATGCAGAATATGTAAGTGTACCGCAAAATTTGGTTGCACATATTCCCGATGAGGTAAGTGATGAAGAAGCTGCATTTACTGTGATAGGTGCCATCGGCCTGCAAGGCATCAGGCTGCTACAACCCACATTGGGAGAGACTGTGGTGGTGATCGGGATGGGATTGATAGGACTTATTACCGCGCAATTATTAATTGCAAATGGTTGTAAAGTAATCGGTGTAGATATCGATGATGAGAAATTAGACTTAAGTAAAGAATGGGGTGTTATTCCATTCAATCCTAAATCTGGAGACGTTGTAAAATTTGTAGAATCTGTTACAAATAATGTAGGGACAGATGGAGTAATAATTACCGCTTCCGCAAAAACAAATGACATCATTTCTCAGGCTGCAAGGATGAGCAGGAAAAGAGGCCGCATTATTTTGGTTGGCGTTATCGGGTTGGAATTAAGTCGTGCAGAATTTTATGAAAAGGAATTAAGCTTCCAGGTATCGTGTTCGTATGGGCCTGGTCGTTATGACGAAAACTATGAGCAGCGCGGGATTGATTACCCCATACCTTTTGTAAGATGGACGGAAAAAAGAAATTTTGGAGCTATACTTCAGGCGATTGCTTCTCAAAAATTACATATCAAAGAATTGATTAGTGAAGTAGTTCCTTTGGAAAGCTATCTTTCTATTTATGGAGACATAGGATCAAAAAAAACTATCGCTTCTCTTTTAAAGTATTCGGATGTTGATAATAACACCCCAACAAATACCATCGAAATAAAAACAGTAGATTTTAAAGGGTCGAAGGGTGTGATTGGAATAATTGGCGCAGGAAATTTTACAAAAATGACCATGCTTCCTGCTTTAAAAAATTGTGGAGCAGGCTACAAGTTTGTTGCAAGTGCAGGCGGTGTGAGTGGGACTTCTCTTGCTAAAAAATATGGCTTTTCCCATTCTACTACTGATTATAAAGAGATACTTAAGGATGGAGAAGTTGATTTGGTTATGATAACTACGCGACATGATAAACATGCTTCGATGGTTGTGGAATCCCTGGCTTCCGGCAAAAATGTTTTCGTAGAAAAACCATTAGCATTAAATGAAGAACAACTTGAAAGTATCATTGATGCTTATAAAACGTCGAAGGCGACTTTAACTGTTGGATATAATCGCCGATTTTCTCCTCATGCAGTTAAACTAAAAAATATTTTAGGCAATGCGCCAATGAACATAATTGCAACTATGAATGCAGGTAACATTCCCGCTAATGTTTGGGTGCACGACATGCAAATAGGTGGCGGTAGAATAATTGGCGAAGCCTGTCATTTCATTGATCTGATAACTTATTTTACAGGAAGTAAAGTGGTATCTGTTTGTATGAATGCAATGGGTGTAAATCCCGAAGAAAATACAGACAATGCAACCATACTTTTGAAATATGAAAATGGCTCAACAGGAGTGATTAATTATTTCGCCAATGGATCAAAGTCCTATCCAAAAGAAAGAATAGAAGTGTATTCGCAGGAAAGAGTTGCAGTGATTGATAATTTTAGAACGACCACCGCCTTTGGTTTTAAAGGGTTTTCAAAATTAACTACGTCTTTAGATAAAGGACATAAAAATCAGTTTGCTCAATTAATCCAAAGAGCAAAAACAGGGGGCGAGGCGTTGATTCCTTTTGATGAATTAATTAATACAACTAAAGCAAGTTTTGCAGCAATTGAAAGTTTGAAAAAAAGTAGCTGGATAAAAATTTCGTAGTTAGTAGTGTAGAGGATTTTATAATATTTTTATTTTTCTTGAAAAGAAATATTCAGATTTATTTTTTTAAAACGATAGTTTATTTTTTGATACGAGTGCATTTATATAAAATTTTATTTTTCTTTTTTGTAGGTGGATTTTTCTTTTCGGGTTGCAAGTTGTCTGCGCAAAATTTTGCATTGCATAAAAGTTATACGCAATCTACACGGCCAAACTATGCTCCTAATACAGCTCCTCCAACAGATAGCTCTTCGTTAACTGACGGAATTTTTACGGATGGATATTTTTGGGCGGAAAGATCAACTGTGGGTTGGGATAAAAAACCAGTAACCATTACAATTGATTTGGAAAAATTACAAACAGTCGGAGAGGTTACATTCAATACTGCAAGGAATATAAAGGCCGAAGTTTATTTCCCTCAAAATGTTTTCTTGTTTGTTAGTGATAACGATAAAAATTATCGGTATGTAGGAGACTTGGCTAATTCTCGTGAAAACCAACAAGGCACTTATTTAGTTAAGAAATTTTCTCTAAATAAATTAAAAGTTGTTGCGAGGTTTATTTCGCTGGTGATTATTCCTAAGGGCAATTATATTTTTTGTGATGAGATAGAAGTGATGAAAGGGTCAGGTTCATTAAGCCCGATGAAAATGCTGATTCCAAAGGCTTCATTAATCGATGCTGTTGACTCATTGAAGTTGCTGGAGTTTGAAATTAAAAATTTAGCGCGAGTATTTGATAATTTGAAAAGTATTTCTACCATTAAAAATCTAACGGCGAAATTTAATTCAATTGGTTCAAAGATGAATTCAATGAATCAATCGCCAGATGATATTAAAGAATTGAGAGAATCAATCCATTCAAATTACGCGACATTTCTCAGGGGTACTTATAATACTTCTTTTATTCTTGAAAAATATAACCCGTGGGCCGATTCGACTGAATTCTATAAACCGACTGAGAGTGTGTCTTCTCTAAATTATAGTTTTAATGTTGCAGATAAAGGAGTTGAATATGGCGCGTTCATGTTAACCAATACCCAATCTTCTGACAAGGATTTTAATTTTGAAATTAGAAACACAGATTCTTCGATTTTTGATTTGCAACTATTTAATGTTATTTACGTTCCATCTTCAGACTTCGCTCAGGTAGCGGACCCTCTTATTCCAATAAAGGATAAGATCACAATGCAGCCAGGCATTTCTAAAATGGTTTTGTTTAAAATAGCCGGCAAAAAAAGTGGAAGTTCCGAATCAAAAATTTTAGTTCAATCCGGAACAAGGCAGGTGCTTCTAAATATTTCAACAACGGTTTTACCCAAATTCAATAACAGTGATCAAAATAATCTAAACGCAAATAATTTTGCTTACCTGAACCTTCCCATGTTGGAAAGGAGACCTGAAGAAGCGGTTAAAGATTTATTCGCTCATCATATCAATACTATTGATGTTCCCCCTTCATTTCTTCCACAATTTAACAGCAACGATTACAAACCTTTTTTAGACTACATAAGTTATTTTAAAGGGGTCAAAAATATTCTGTTATTTACAAATTATTCGAGTAATGAGAATTTTAATAATAGTGGTAAATTCATGTCGCTGTCTTGGAAAAGAGATTTTATTGTTTGGTATAGAAATTTAGTAAAAGTTATTAAAGAAAATGGATTTTCAGGGTCTAAAATTTATTTATTCCCTTATGATGAGGTGCACGGAACCATAATTGAAGATTTCAAAAATTTTGCTATTTGGGTAAAAAGTGCTTTGCCTGAAATAAAATTATACGCTACGCTTTCAACCAAAGATGCTGTACATAACATTTTGCCTTTAGTGGACGTTGGTCAAATTTATGAAGAAGTCAATCTTTTGGGTAATCTGCCAAAACATAATGCTGAAATTTGGTTATATAATGTTTATCAAAATGCACGGTCGTTATCTCCATATACCTCTTATAGATTGATGGCATGGAGAGCGTTTCTAAACGAAGCTACAGGAATAGGGTTTTGGAATTATGCTGACGAAGACAGAGACGAAATTTTGAATTTATTTTGGCAACCTTTATTAAATCCTGCACGTAGCTATTCGGTTATTTATAATGGTCCGCTCAAGGAAATTGTTTCCAGCAGAAGATGGGAGGCTTTCAAATTGGGCATTGAAGATTATTCTTTTTTGCAGCAATATGCTAAAAAATATTCTTTGGATAAAGCAAAAAATTTAGCATCAAAAGTCATCAACTATCCTGATAGTGTCAGTTTGGCGGATGAAGTGCGAAATACAATAATTGAACAGCTTCGTTAATTGGTCATTTTTTATTTCAATTTTTTATTCCATTTATTTTAAATTATTTTTTTAAATCGTTGACGGATTCTTTCTGGTTTAAAATTTGTAACCCGTGGAATCCATTAAAATTTATTTATTAAATGATAATAGACATTATCGCCGGAGCGCGACCTAATTTTATGAAAATTGCTCCCATCATTGCGGCAATAGAAACAGAAAAAGAAGCAGGGAAAATCATTGACTATCGTTTGATTCATACTGGTCAGCATTATGATAAAAACATGAGTGGTAGTTTTTTTGAAGAACTCGGAATTCCAGATCCACATGTAAATCTTGAATGCGGTGGCGGCACACAGGCTGAGCAAACTGCACACATCATGATTGCTTTTGAAAACGAGTTGATGACAAATCCTGCTGACCTTGTGTTAGTGGTGGGTGATGTTACTTCTACAATGGCCTGTAGCATTGTCGCAAAAAAGTTATTAGTAAAAGTTGCGCATGTGGAAGCGGGCATTCGTTCATTTGATCTTTCAATGCCGGAGGAAATTAACAGAATGGTTACGGATTCAATAACGGATTATTTTTTTACGACGACGACTTTAGCCAATAATAATTTGAAGAATTACGGAGCTAAGGATGATCAAATATTTTTTGTTGGTAACGTGATGATTGATACGCTGCTAAAAAATATGAATCGATTTAAACAACCAAAAGTTTTTAATGAATTGGAATTAAAGCCTAAAGAATATTTTGTAATTACGCTCCATCGGCCTGCGAATGTAGATGAGGAAGGGAAACTAAAAAGATTGATGGATGAGATCATTAATAATGTTCACGGCTTACCAATTATTTTTCCTGTGCATCCTCGTACTTCCAAAATTTTAGCAGGTCTTGGAATTGGTGCGACTAATCTTCAGATGATAGAACCGTTGGGTTATTTGGAATTTAATTATCTCGTAAAAAATGCGAAAGCGGTAATAACTGATTCGGGAGGAATAACAGAGGAAACTACTGTAATGGGAATCCCTTGTTTTACACTTCGAGACAATACCGAACGGCCCGAAACAATTACTTTAGGCACTAATGAACTTATTGGAACAGATCCCAAAGCCATTAAACCCGCACTTGATAAACTCTTTGCCGGAGAATGGAAGAAAGGGGGAATCCCACCGCTTTGGGATGGAAAAACCTCCCCGAGAATCATTTCCCATTTACTCGCTTTAAGCAAAGAAATTTCCGGAAAATAATTGAGTTTATTTTTATTCTGGATAGAAAAGTATTTCGCTAAATTAAATTATGGCTTCAAAAATTAAATTGATTTTAAACCTTCTTCAGAATATGGGCCCGCGTTACGTGGGCTTTCGTATCCTACATGAGGTAAGTCGTAAGACAGGCATGCTTAAACGAAAATTTCCCGTTAGCCCGAATGCGGTTTCTTTTATTTCCCTGAATCAATGGAAAGGGCAAAGTCCTTTATTTTTCTTTGGTGATAGATCTGAACTAAAATTACCTTTCAAGCCTTCAGAATCGCTACAAAAATGGTTTGAAAATTATGAGCAGGGGATAATATTATTTTTTAGTAACTCTTGGTTCCATTTAGGTAAAGATTACGATTGGGTAACCAACCCGGAGTCTGGTTTTAAATATGATAAGAATAAACATTGGACTGAAATAGCTGATTTTTCCAAGGAGGCAGGAGATATTAAATTTGTATGGGAAAAGGCCCGCTTTTCTTTTTTATATCCCATCATCCGGCATGATTATCATTTCAAGATAGACCATGCAGACATCGTGTTTAAGGAGATCATTTCTTTTATAGATCATAATCCAATCAACTGTGGGCCGAATTACCGTTGTAGTCAGGAAATGTCTTTGCGGGTATTGAATTGGACCTTTGCTTTATATTATTATAAAGATTCTAAAGTACTTACAGAAGAGTTGTTTCAAAAAATCGTGCACAGTATCTATTGGCATATCAAACATGTGTATGATAATATTAATTTTTCCCGGATTGCTGTAAGAAATAATCACGCTATTACGGAAACAATGACCTTGTTCCTGGCGGGTATATTATTTCCTTTTTTCCCAGAAGCAGAGAAATGGAAACAGAAGGGAAAAAAATGGTTGGAAGAAGAGATCGCCTATCAGGTATATGACGATGGAACATTTCTGCAATTTTCTATGAATTATCACAGGGTGGTTGTTCAATTATTTACATGGGCCATCCGTATTTCTGAATTGAATGGAGAGAAATTGAATAAAATATTTTACAAAAGAGCATCCGCTTCCCTGCATTTTTTATTGAATTGCATGAATTTAAAAGATGGCCATTTGCCCAATTATGGAGCGAATGATGGAGCATTATTTTTTCCATTGAATATTGCTGAGTACCGCGATTATCGTCCCCAACTCCATGCACTTGCCGCAACGCTGGGAGAGGGAGAAATAGGACAGGAGTATGAAGATCAATATTGGTTTGGGATCAATGAATTGCCAAAAAAAATTGTCGCACAAAATATTGGGATGCTTTCCTATCCTATTGGAGGATTTTATTTGCTTCGGGAAAAAGATTCTTTAACATTTATCCGATGTGGAAATCACAAAGACCGACCTTCGCAGGCAGATAATTTGCACCTGGATATTTGGGCCGGTGGAAATAATATTATGAGAGATGCAGGTAGTTATAAATACAATGCGGATGATGAAATTATTAAATTCTTTTTTGGTACAGCATCTCATAATACCATTATGCTTGGCAATAATGATCAAATGAAAAAAGGAGGTCGATTTATTTGGTATTTTTGGACGCAATGTGAAAAAGCAGCGTGGGAAGAAACAGAAGATGGATTTTTGTTTGTGGGAAAAATAAAAGCATTTCAACAGATAAATCCTTCTATAACTCACACTCGAACCGTAAAAAAGTTTAAAGACCAACAAAAATGGGAAGTAATAGATGTAGTTGACCACTCAACTTCTTTGGTTATTCAACAAGTCTGGCATCCGAATCCCGATAGTTTAAACCAAATTAGCTTTGATGCTAAAGATCAACAATCAATTTCATCAAGTAATTCGGAAGGTTGGTATTCCTCGGAATATGGAGTAAAAGAAAAGAGCCCAACTCTTACCTTCTCCTCGAATAAAAAAACAATAAAAACAGTCATTGAACTTAAAAAAGGTTCTTTGAATTAATAATAGTTATTAATGAACATTTTATTATTACATCAATATTTTTTAGAGGAAGATGATTCTGGTGGATCACGCTGGAATGAAATGACCAAAGTTTGGACAGGGGAAGGGCACAATGTAACGGTACTCGCAGGTATGATGCATGCTAACAAATCTGAAAAACGGCTGGAATACAAAGGCAAGTATTTTAAAAAGAAACAGCAAGGAGCAGTCAATATATGGCGTTGCCATGTGTCAGAATCCTATAACAAGAGTTTTATAGGCCGACTTTGGGGGTATTTTTCCTTTATGTTTTCTTCTTTGTGGGCAGGATTGTTCAAGGCAAAAGGAAAATTCGATGTAGTTATTGTGACGTCTCCTCCTTTATTTGTTGGCTTCAGTGGATACCTTATTAGTAGGTTACGTCGATTGCCTCTCGTATTTGAAGTGCGGGATCTTTGGCCCGAATCCGCCATTGATACTGGGATGCTGGAAAATAAAGTGATCATAAAAATGGCCTATTGGTTTGAGAATTTTATTTATAAAAAAGCCAGGCTTATCAATGTATTGACACCTGCTTTCCGGGATACACTTATAGAAAAGAAAAAAGTTCCTGCGGAAAAAATAATCTTTATACCAAATGCGGCAGATTTCAGTTTAAGTGAACAGCTATTAAAAACATTTGACGCAAAAGCTTTCCGTAAAGAGCAAGGCTACGACGATAAGTTGGTGCTTACGTATGTAGGTGCGCATGGAGTGGCCAATCATTTAATTCAGGTTCTGGATGCTGCTGAAATTGTCAGGGATAAGCCCATCCTTTTTCAATTAATTGGTGACGGTATGCAAAAAAAGATGCTGATGGAAGAAACGGAAAAAAGAGAACTTACTAATGTGCGATTTATCAATTCGGTTCCAAAAGCTGAAGTTTTTAAATATATTTTATCATCTGATATGGGGATGTCAGTATTAAAAAAAGTGGATACCTTTAAAACTATCTACTCGAATAAGACATTTGATTACATGAGTTGTAAAAAACCAATTTTTATGGCTATTGATGGAGTCTCCAGGAAGTTGGTTGAAGATGCACAGGCGGGCATTTATGTGGAACCTGAGAATGCGGAGGAATATAAAAAAGCAATTTATTTTTACCTTGCGAATCCTGAAAAATTAATCGAACAAGGTGAAAATGGGTATCGGTATGCAACTCAAAATTTTGATCGGACAGTATTGGCAAAAAAATATTTAGCTGCCATAGAAAGGTCGCTTCAAAAGAAATAGTTCAATGTATTCAGAATTTATTAAACGGTTGATGGATTTGATTTTATCCTTGCTGGGATTTATCTTTTTATTCCCGATATTTCTAATTGCTTGGCTTTTATTGATCTTTTTAAATAAAGGGAAACCTTTTTTCTTTCAGGCACGTCCAGGAAAAAATGAGCGAATATTTAAGATCATTAAGTTCAAAACAATGAATGATAAAAAGGATGCTAATGGTAAATTATTGCCAGATGAAAACAGATTAACTGCCTTTGGGAAATTTATCCGAAAAACATCAATGGACGAAATACCACAACTATTGAATGTTATTAAAGGGGATATGAGTTTGATTGGTCCAAGACCATTATTGGTAGAATATTTACCCTTATATAATGAAGAACAAAAGAGACGACATTGTGTAAAACCTGGAATTACAGGTTGGGCTCAAGTTAATGGACGTAATGCAATAAGCTGGAAAAAGAAGTTTGAATATGATGTATGGTATGCGAAAAATTTGTCTTTTTTTCTAGATGTCAGGATATTTTTTTTGACCATAAAACAAGTTTTTAAATCAGAAGGTATTAACTCTGCAACAGCGGTAACAATGGAAAGATTTACCGGGAATTAGTATAATGAAAAAAAAATTCTGTATATATGGAGCGAGTGGTCATTCCAAAGTTATAGTTGAAATACTGGAAAAGACCGGTTGCATTATAATAGGATTGTATGATGATGATCCACAAAAAAAAGCCCTTTTTAATTATTCTGTTGGTAGTCAATTATCTAGTTTGGTATCGCATGATGTAAGTTGGATAATAGGCATAGGGGATAATTTCATCAGAAAAAAAATTGCTGATTTATACACGTTAGATTTTGGAATAGCAATAGATGAAAATGCAAATATTTCTAAAAGAAGCAAAGTGGGTGTGGGAAGTGTGATCGTCTCTGGCGTAAGTATAAATTCTTCTGTACTAATTGGCGAGCACTCTATTATTAACACTAATTCATCTATAGACCACGACTGCAATGTTGGTGATTACGTCCATGTCTCACCTAATGCTACTTTATGTGGTGGCGTAAGTATTGGTGAAGGAGCGCACATTGGAGCGGGCGCTGTTATAATTCCCGGTATAAAGATCGGCAAGTGGGCAAGAATTGGCGCCGGAGCGGTCATCATAAAAAATGTCCCGGATTATGCAATTGCCGTTGGGAATCCAGGGAGATTGTTAAAAGCAAAAATAAAAAAATGAATTCAAAAATATGGTTATCGTCTCCGCACATGGGAGGTGCGGAACGTCAATTTGTAACTGAAGCATTTGACACCAACTGGGTAGCCCCATTAGGGCCTAATGTAAATGGATTGGAAAAGGATATAGCTTCCTTCCTTAATGATGGAAGTTATGTAACGGCTTTAAGTTCCGGCACAGCCGCCATTCATTTGGCATTGGTAATTTTAGGGGTGGAAGCTGGTGATGAAGTCATTTGCCAGAGCATG
Source organism: Ginsengibacter sp. (assembly GCA_039918315.1). Classification (GTDB taxonomy): domain Bacteria; phylum Bacteroidota; class Bacteroidia; order Chitinophagales; family Chitinophagaceae; genus Ginsengibacter. The sequence continues at coordinate 23,975 of JBDSHT010000275.1, forward strand.
ACTTTCTCAGCGTCGGCAAATCCAATTCGCTATTTAGGAGCGATTCCGATATTTATTGACAGCGAAGAACGAACCTGGAATATGGACCCCGTTCTTTTAGAGGAGGCGATAAAAGATAGAATTGCAAAAGGGAAAAAGCCAAAAGTAATCATACCCGTACATTTATATGGAATGCCCGCGAGCATGATTGAAATAATGGCAATTGCTACCAAATATGAAATAGCTGTGGTAGAGGATGCTGCGGAAGCTTTGGGTTCTTCCATTGATGGACAAATGTGCGGTACTTTTGGGGATATCGGGATTCTTTCCTTTAATGGTAATAAAATTATTACTACTTCAGGAGGCGGTGCTATGATTTCTAAAAACGAAAATTTTATTAATAAGGCGACATTCTTGGCTACGCAGGCTCGTGACCCTGCTCCTCATTATGAGCATTCACACATTGGCTACAATTACAGAATGAGCAATATTTGCGCAGGAATTGGAAGAGGACAAATGGAGGTGATTTCGAAAAGAGTGAAAGAAAGAAGACGCAATTTTTTATTTTATGAAGAATCGTTTGGAGATATCTCCGGGATTTCAATGTTGCAGGAACCAAACGGTTTTATTAGCAACCGTTGGCTTACCACTATATTGGTCAATCCGAAAAAAACAGGAGGAATTTCAAGAGAAGATATTCGGATATTTTTAGAGAGAGATAATATTGAATCCCGCCCCTTGTGGAAGCCCATGCACATGCAACCTGTTTTTAAAAATTTTCCATATTTTGGAGGTGGTGTTTCAGAAGAATTATTCGATTTGGGTTTATGCTTGCCGTCGGGAAGTAATTTGACCCAAATGGATTTAGAAAGAGTAGTGCAAAACTTAAAAAAAGTATGCATTAATTAAGTTATTGTTTTTTAGTTAAGGCGTTTGCCTCCTAAATTGGCAATAAATTATTTATTCTAAAAGAAGAATAGGTTGAGAATCATTAAAACAAATAATAATTACCCATGTTAAAAAACAAAACCCTACTCATCACAGGCGGTACCGGATCGTTTGGACATGCAGTTCTTCATCGTTTTCTGCATACAGATCATTTTAAAGAAATACGCATTTTCAGTCGCGATGAAAAAAAGCAGGATGATATGCGTACTCAATTAAAAAATGAAAAACTTAAGTTTTACATAGGTGATGTACGGGATTATGCGAGCATTGAAGGTGCCATGCATGGCGTGGATTATGTATTTAATGCTGCAGCATTAAAGCAAGTTCCATCTTGCGAATTTTTCCCGATGGAAGCTGTGAAAACAAATGTGATAGGCACACAAAATACAATCAACGCAGCCATTGCAAACAAAGTTGCTAAAATTATTTGTTTAAGTACCGATAAGGCTGCTTACCCAATTAATGCAATGGGAATTTCAAAAGCGATGATGGAAAAAGTTTCTATCGCGGCTTCCCGAAACGTACCTGCCGATCATACGACTATTTGCCTTACCCGTTACGGAAACGTAATGGCATCAAGAGGTTCAGTGATTCCATTATTTTTGAAACAAATAAAAAGTGACGAACCGATAACCATTACAGATCCTAAAATGACACGCTTTCTTATGTCCCTGACTGAGGCTGTGGAGTTGGTTTTATTTGCATTTGAACATGGCAATCAAGGTGATCTATTTGTGAATAAAGCTCCTGCCGGCACCATTGGAGATTTAGCCCAGGCACTGAAAGAAATGTGTAATTCAAAAAGTGAAATCAGAGTAATAGGTACACGTCATGGTGAAAAATTATATGAAACACTTTGTACCCGTGAAGAGATGACGAAAGCGGAAGATATGGGAGAGTTTTATCGTGTGCCTGCTGACAACAGGAATTTAAATTACAACCGATATTTTTCTGAAGGTGAAACAGATATTTCAAAAGTTGAAGATTATCATTCTCATAATACCAAACAATTGGACGTGGAGGGAATGAAAAAAATATTATCAAATTTGCCTTTGATTCGCAAAGAAATTTTTGGCGAAGATGTTCCGCAGATGCCGGGGTAGGGAGGAAATAGCAGTCAGCTATCAGCAATCAGCAGGCGAACAGTCAGCAATTAGATATTAGCAGTGAACAGTTGGAATTAGTTGTTAGTAATGAAAAAGAAAGTACAAATCATACGTGGGGGCGATCATGAGGATGTCCGTGGAAAGTTGACTTTTTTCAATGAATTCGACATGAAGTCTGTAAGGCGTTTTTATTTAATTGAACATCCGGACACCAAAGTTGTGAGAGCCTGGCAGGCACATAAAATAGAACAGAAATGGTTTCATGTTTTGAAAGGTTCTTTCAAACTAATCCTTGTGCAGCCTAATGATTGGACCACTCCTTCCCCGGATTTATCGTTTCAAAAATTTATTTTAAAAAAAGGGGATAACAAAATCATACACGTGCCAGGTGGCTTTGCCAGTGGATTTCAGGCTGTTGAACCTGATTCAGAATTACTTGTTTTTTCCGATTTTGCCATGGCTGATGCAGGCACAGATGATTACAGGTTTGATAAAAACCTCTGGTATCAGTGGGAATAATTATCACATTATTTCTGAAGTTTTAATTAGCTAATAAAATTTTATTAATGAAAAAAATTGGAATCACAGGCCAGGCTGGCTTTGTGGGGAAACATTTATATAATACACTGGGTTTGTATCCGGAGGAATTTGAACGAATTGATTTTGATAAATCTTATTTCGGTGACGAAGAAAAATTGGATGCATTCGTGGCGCAATGCGATGTCATTGTTCACCTTGCGGCAATGAACAGGCATAATGATCCTCAGGTTATTTATGAAACCAATACAGGGTTGGTAAAATCGTTGGTTGAATCTCTTGAGCGAACCAAGAGCAACGCTCATGTATTATTTTCTTCATCATCGCAGGAGGAAAGAGATAATTTATACGGCAAATCTAAAAAGGAAGGAAGAGGATTATTGGTTGAATGGGCTGAGAAATCTGGAGGCTTATTTACAGGAATGATCATCCCAAATGTTTTTGGGCCATTTGGAAATCCTTTTTATAATTCAGTGATAGCAACGTTTTGCCACCAGGTAAGTCGGAATGAAACTCCAAAAATTGAAATAGACGGAGATCTGAAACTGATTTTCGTAACTGAATTAGTTGCACTGATGTTGTATGAAATCAGGATGGCAAAATCAAATCCTGAATATATAGTTTCGCATTCTGCCGAATCCAAAGTATCTAAGATTTTGGCTTTGCTGAAAGGTTACAAAAGCGATTACCAGGACAAGGGAATTATTCCTGCAATCAATTCTACTTTTGAATTAAACCTGTTCAACACCTATCGCTGTTACATGGATATTGAAAATCATTTTCCGGTAAAATTTACTGAACACGTTGATCCCAGGGGAGCATTTGTTGAGGTTATAAGATTAAACGTTGGCGGACAAGTTTCTTTTTCAACTACTGTTCCGGGGATCACAAGAGGCAATCATTTTCATACGCGAAAGATCGAACGTTTTGCAGTAATCAAGGGCAAGGCACTTATTCAGCTTCGCCAAATAGGGACGGATAAAAGAATGAATTTTGAATTGGATGGAAAAGAACCTGCGTATGTTGATATGCCTATTTGGTTTACACACAACATTAAAAATACAGGTGATGAAGAATTGTACACCATTTTTTGGATCAATGAATTCTTCAATCCGGAAGATGCGGATACGTATTTTGAGGTAGTTTGAGAAGTATTAAAAATTAAATTAAAAGATCTTTTTTTGGATCTTTAAGAAATAAAAAAGTAAGAATGAAACCAAAATTAAAAGTCATGACAGTGGTGGGCACAAGGCCCGAGATAATTCGCTTATCAAGGGTGATGGCGGCTTTAGATGCTTCTGATGCCATTGAGCACATCATTGTTCATACGGGTCAGAATTATGATTATGAGTTGAATGAAATATTTTTTAGTGATTTAGGAATTCGTAAGCCGAATCATTTTTTAAATGCTGCCGGTAAAACCGCAACGGAAACTGTGGGTTTAATTTTAATAAAAATTGATCCCTTATTGGAATCAGAAAGCCCAGATGCATTTTTAGTTTTAGGAGATACCAATAGTTGCCTATGCGCCATTCCTGCCAAGAAGCGGCACATTCCTATATTTCACATGGAAGCAGGGAATAGGTGTTTTGATCAGCGTGTACCTGAAGAAACGAACCGGAAAATTGTTGATCACGTTTCAGATATCAATCTTACCTATAGCGATATTGCACGTGAATATTTATTAAGAGAAGGTCTTTCGGCTGATCGCATAATAAAAACTGGCTCCCCAATGTATGAGGTGCTGAATCACTATTTGCCTGAAATTAAAAAGACAGATGTTTTGCAAAGATTGGGTTTAGAAAAAAATAAATTTTTTGTTGTTTCTGCACATCGGGAAGAGAATATTAACAATGAAGCAAATTTTAATGGGCTCATGGAAAGTCTCAACCTCGTTGCCGAAAAATATCGGCTACCCATTATAGTTAGTACACATCCGCGTACACGAAAAATGATCGAATCTAAAAATGTGCAGGTAAGACCGGAGGTTCAGTTTTTGAAGCCGCTTGGGTTTATTGATTATAATGCTTTGCAAATGCATTCATTTGCGGTGCTTTCAGACAGTGGTACTATTTCAGAAGAGTCATCTATTTTAAATTTTCGCGCACTCAACATCCGGCAGGCACATGAGCGTCCCGAAGCCATGGAAGAAGCTTCCGTGATGATGGTAGGATTAAATCCGGAAAGAATATTACAA
>JBDSHT010000276.1:0-2935 GCA_039918315.1 Ginsengibacter sp.
GATAATTACCGTTCTTTTTCAGTTTTGCAATTACTTTTTTAAAAGACTTATTTCTATAAAAGTTACCGGTGAGAAAAAACGAAGCGTTAATTTGATTGTCTTTCAAAACATCAGAAATATAATTGGCTCCATCCCCAAATTCATCACCAGTGAAAACCAAAGCAATCTTTTTCTGCGTAGAATCGCCTCTTATGATTGCTCCGTGATTGATGGTAAAATTTGTATAATTACTTTTCGCGCTCTGCGCAAAAAGAGGACTGTAGATAACAGATAATAGAAATAAAAAACAGAGATATTTTACATGAAAAGTTTGCATGAATAAAGCTTTTGTTTTCATCAATAATCATAAACCTTTCCTTCAACAACAGTATGGCTTACCCGAAAATCATCTGAAAAAATAACCAGGTTTGCCTTGTAGCCAGGTTTTATTTTCCCTGTATCCAAAGAATTAATTAATTGTGCCGGATACATGGAAGCCATGCGTAAGGCTTCATCCAGAGGAATGGCTGCATGATCTACACAATTTCTGATAGCTTGCAAAAGAGTAAGACAAGATCCTGAAAGCGTTCCATCGGGAAGCGTAAACCGATCAGATTGTTTTACATGGACATAAGCTCCTTCCTTCACTTCTTCTACCGCATCGGTTATTAAAAAAAGCCTTTCGTTCAATAATCTTTTACTGACCATTACAGTTTCATAATCCACATGAATACCATCCGCAATAATACTGGCACACGCACTTTCATGAAGAAATACGGCACCCGGTAAACCAGTCTCACGGTGATGCATGGGCGACATTGCATTGAATAAATGTGTGGTAGTTGTAATTCCATTATTGAAACCATCAGTAGCTTCACTGAATGTCGCATTACTGTGGCCTGCGGAAATTAATATTCCATTGTCTTTTAGTAATTGAATAATCTCTTCGTCACACATCTCTGGTGCGAGTGTTATCATTTTAAGTACACCTTCTGCTTCTCTTAATAAATCCTCCACTTCTTTTCTTTCAGGTTTCTTTATGTACTCAATCAAGTGGGCACCTCTTTTTATAGGATTAATGTAAGGTCCTTCGAAATGCAAACCCAAAAGTTCAGGGTGTGGATTTTCTTTAACTACTTTTATCGCTTTGCGAAAAACTTCAAGGGAGTTGGTGGCAAGGGTAAGAAAAAAGCCTGTAGTACCGTTACTTCTCAGGCTGCTAGTGATGGATTTCAAAGCGGGCGAGGTGGGTTCGTTGGAAAATAAATATCCTCCACCTCCGTAAATCTGTAAATCAATTAAACCGGGAGCCAGGTAGCTATTTTTACAATCAATTTTAATAGCCGCTGCTGGTATCGATTCAATATCTATAATCTCTTTTATACAATCGTCTTCAATGATCAGTGCTTTTCCGGTAATCATTTCTTCGCCGGTAAAAATCGTTGCATTCAGAAAAGCTGTAATCATAATTTAGAAATTTAAAGGGAACCTACATGAGTTTTAAAAGCACTTGTATCAAACTCTTTTTCTCCCAAAGTAAATACTAAATTCAAATATCAGTGATCACTCTTTTTATTTTATGATCTATAAAAAAAAAGCTCGATCAGAATATTTAATACAATGTATAACAAAAATGCATAAACCCGCATTTCGGTTGCCTTTTTTTTATTTTTTATTTGAATCAAAACCCTAAAGCGGTTTTTAAGACAGGTTAATAGCCCATGAACAGGATATTACGGATGACTTTTTATTTCCTGATCAATTTCCTAATTCAAAAGCTCCTTGCATAAATAAGCATAAAAACGCATCAATTGCCTTGATTTTTTTCCAGTGGCTGAACAAATATTACAAATGATTCACGATAACAAATTAATGTGAAACCCTTTACTTTGCTATCTATAAAAAATATCTAATTGACTCGTATCGGATTGCTATCAGACACTCATAATTTTTTGGACCCTGTGATATTTGATCACTTTAAAAACTGTGATGAGATATGGCATGCGGGAGATTTCGGGACCATAAAGATTGCTGAGGAATTACAATCTTTCAAACCATTAAGGGGAGTTTACGGAAACATAGACGGCTATGATATAAATAGCGTGTACCCGGAACAGTTAGTATTTACATGTGAAGGAGTGAAAGTGATGATGCGGCATATTGGAGGTTATCCTCCACGGTACAATATTGAGACTAAAAAAGAATTACTCATACACAGACCGGGACTATTTATCAGCGGACATTCTCATATTTTAAAAATCATGTACGATGATAAACTGAATTGTCTTCACATGAATCCCGGTGCCGCCGGAAAACACGGCTGGCATAAAGTGAGAACCCTTATCCGCTTTGTGATTGATGGAAAGGATATGCGGGATTGTGAGGTGATTGAGTTGTGAGGGGGGAGGTGCCAGGTATGAGGTGTCAGGTTTTAGCTAAGAGCTGTCAGCAGTGAGCATTGAGCAGTCAGCATTCAGCAATCAGGTATCAGTTTTGAGCTATCAGTGTCCACAGCTATGAGCATTCAGCAATCAGCAAGCAATTTTATTTCGCCCAGTCGGCGATGAATAAATTGGTATCGTGTGTGCCTCCATTATTGCGATTGCTGGCAAAAACAAGTTTTTTTCCGTTAGGACTGAACATGGGGAATGCATCAAAACCATTGTCACGGCTTACTTTATCCAGGCCATTTCCATTAATATCGGTGATGTACATATTAAATGGGAAACCTCTTTCGTATTCGTGATTGCTGCAAAAGATCACATGTTTTCCATCAGGCATAAAATTGGGAGCCCAATTGGCTTTGCCCAAATTGGTAATTTGTTTTGTATCAGAACCATCTGCATTGGCAATCCAAACTTCCATAGAAGTGGGAGCCACAAGACCTTGGGCCAGCAATTCATTATAATCTTTTAATTCAGCTTCGGTTTTAGGACGGCTCGCGCGCCAAAGTATT
>JBDSHT010000277.1:0-3262 GCA_039918315.1 Ginsengibacter sp.
TCCTAAAAGATTTTAATTGATGTAAAGATAAAAAGGAAGTGACAACAAAAAGAAAACCGCACTGTGATCAGCGCGGTTGTAAGGCTAGCCAGAATGCAGGCCGGCTAAACCTATTTCATGAGAAAATATAAAAGGCAGGAAAAATGATTTTAGAACTGGTCAATATCCTGCCATGGAATTGAATTATCCTGTAATATTCCAGCCACTTGTGTTTCTATCGCATTCGCAAATTGAAACGATGGATTATTATCTTGTCTTGAATTTAAAAGCAATGCAATACAAATTCCATTACTTGATCTTTTGTAAGAAGTGCGGGTTCCGGGAAGACTTCCGTCGTGTCCCCAAACGGTACCACCAACCACCATTCCTAAGCCATAATAAGGACTTAAAGGTGCAGGTCCGGAAGGTGTTGTCATTGCAGCGAGACTGGTGGAATTTAAGATATCAGGTCGCGTTGTTGATTCATCGATTGCGGTTATAAAGCGTAGAAGATCAGTCGCGGTGGTCATTAATCCGCCATCCGCATCTCTTCTTTTTAATGCGATTTTATATTCCCATCCTAAGTCGCTTCCTTCACTATAATATTTTACTTCATTGGTTTTTCTATCGGCTAATAAAGGGCCGGCTATATCAGTATTAGTATCATTGAAAGCGCTGACCATTTCCTTAATGTACGTTGCATAAGGCTTTCCGGAAACTTTCTCAATAATTCTGCCGGCAATAAAATATCCCATATTGCTGTAGTCGTACCTTGTTCCGGGTGTGTACATTTGCGGTTTATTTTTCAAGACCCAGGTTAGGAAGTCATCATTAGACATTTGCGGATTCTGATCAATGGGATCGCCGCCACTGCTGCCTGCCCAGCCACCTGTTGTGTGACTCAACAAATGTCTTAGCGTTATTTGTGAAATTTTATCACTGTAAGGTAATGTTCCGTATTTGGTTCCTAAAATTCCGGTGGCACCGAATACTTTATCATTTAAAGAAATTTTTCCTTGCTCTACTAATTTCATAATTCCCGCAGCAGTATATGTTTTTGAAACGCTCGCCAACCTGAACCTGCTGTTTACCGTTACCTTTTCTGCTTTTTCCTTATCGGAAAATCCATACCCTTTTCTATACACCAACTTGCCATTTTTAGTAACCGCCAGTGATGCGCCGGGTATCCTGTATTTTGTAATAAAAGCATTTATCTGTTCATCTACTTTTGCAATATCCACCTGGTCTTTTGGCGGATCAATTTCTTCTTCGGCAGCCTTGTCTTTTTTACACGACATGGTAACTAGAGAAACTGCAAGGAATAACGTTAGATACTTTTTGATTTGCATAAAATTAGTTTAAGGGTATTTTACAATTTGATTAAACAGAAATGAATAGAAAAAAACAGACGCGTTCTTTTCGTCCATTCACTAATCGCAGAAATTTGCAATTGTCATCAATCTTGATACAAGAATTTTTTGTAAAACTTATTTCCTGTAGAATAAAAAATACAAGAAGCGCCGCTAAAAAAGAGGGGATAGGTAAATGCCAGGATTAAATCGGGAAGTGGGCAATGTTATTTTTGTAATCTTTCCAACGCCTGTCTGGCTTCGGTAAAATCTTTATCAAAGAGCAATGCATTCTGATAGCTTTGAATGGCATTTTCTTTTTGGTTCAATTTCTCATAACACTTACCCAACCAAAAATATCCCTCGTCATAATTATTTTGAAGTGTTACTGCCCGTTGCAATACCAGCACGGCATCGTCATATTTTCCCAAATTATACAATGCAATCCCTTTTTCGCGATACGCATACATATAGGTATAGTTAAGGTTGAGGCAACTGTCGAGAAATACAATTGCCTTTTTTGGCGCGTTGGTAAAATTATAATAAAGGCCCTTTATGAAATAGGCATCATCGGCGGATTTGTTGCGGTTGAATGCTAAAAGTTCATTCGAGATTAAAAGTGCATTTGGATTTTTGGTAGTGGCAAAGATGGTTCCCAGTGCAACAAGATATTCCGGCAAAGGATAAATGTCAATGGCTTTCATTAATGATTTGACGGCCAGCACTGTATCCTTTATTTCAAAATATAAAGTGGCTTTAATGTTCCATAAATACGCATTGCCACTGTCTTTTAGAATTTGCCGATCCGTTACTGAAAGTGCCGAATCGTATTGGCCCTCATTCCTGTATGCCTCTATTAAATCATGCACGAGCTGCAATGAATCAGGGTATTTTTTTACATCGTCTCTAATTGTATTTGCGGTAGGAGCATCAGGCTCACTTTCTTTAGGTGTTTTATCGGGAGAGCTGCAGGCGGCAAGAAAAAAAATAAATGTTATCAGAAAGTAGAACGTTTTATTTCGGATCATGCCGCAAATTTAAACTTACATTTTTAAAGCGAATATTACAATTTTCTGATAATGTCTAAAAATAAATAAACTAAGTTGCGCCCAGAAAAAATTATCATGATTAAAATATTGATTTCATTCGCCATTGCAACTGCGTTAAGTCTGCCTTCAATAAATAATATAAATACTGCTACAAATATTAACCTGCTTGATACCGTTCAATATGCAGGTGAGCATCATTTTAAAAATGTTCGTCAACTTACTTTTGGTGGTGACAATGCCGAAGCTTATTTTAGTTTTGATGGCAAATATCTAGTCTATCAACGTACCAATGTTAAGGACGGAATCTTATGTGACCAGATTTGGATGGGGAAGATTCCACAATCGGCCAACGAAAAGTTTACTCCTAAATTAGTGAGCACAGGAACAGGACGCACTACCTGCGCATTTTTTTATCCTGATGGAAAGCACATCGTGTATGCCTCTACCCACCTGGGTTCCAAGGATTGTCCTCCGGTTCCGGATAAAGAAAAAATGAAAAGATATATCTGGCCGATCTATAAATCCTTTGATATTTTTCTGGCAGATACCAGCGGAAATATTATAAAGCAATTGACCAACACACCGGGTTACGATGCAGAAGCAACATTGTCTCCAAAGGGGGATAGAATGGTTTTTACTTCTATGCGAAATGGTGATCTTGATCTTTATACTATGGATTTGGATGGTAAGAATGTAAAGCAAATTACCAACCTTCCCGGATACGATGGTGGTGCGTGGTTCAGTCCTGATGGTAGCAAAATACTTTGGCGCGCGAGCCGTCCTAAAACCGAAGCTGAATTAAAAGATTATAATGAATTGCTGGCCCAAGGTCTTGTGGCTCCCACTTCTATGGAAGTTTGGATTGCCAATGCAGATGGTTCTGAT
>JBDSHT010000278.1:0-12746 GCA_039918315.1 Ginsengibacter sp.
GTGCAAATACATATTTTCCATTATTCATCCCGAATTTTAGTGGAAATAATTCAAATCCAATTCAAATCGTCACCATCTTTTTTTCGGCTGTAATACACATCTACTAAGAATTTCAAAGAACTTTTATACAATTTAACGGGACACTAGTGATTGTCTTTCTAAAAATGATTTGTTTTTTACCGGGTTGAGGTAATTTTATTTTTTCCATTTTGACACCATCCACATCATCAAAAACAAACGCAGGACGGAAGTCATCATTATCTAAAGTCAGGATTACATTTTTGAATGTAAGCCCTTTTGCATGGCGCACATAAAATGCCCATGAAGGCAGTTCGCCAAACATATCAAACTCCGGATAATTCTTTTCTTTTTCAGGAACCTGTTGCAACCGACTTAGCGGAACGTAGGCCATTCCTTTCGATGCGCGTCCGGGATATTTGATTTCAATATTTTCTAAAACCACGTTCTCAACAGGATAACCATCAAGGCCGGAAATTGAAGATGGAAAAGGGTTGTGAAAAAAATCTACATCAGGTCCGCGCATGTCGTAAGCGATATCCGCGCGACCAAAAGGCACTTGTACTTTTACATTTTTAATCAAAATATTCTTCACAGATCCGGGAGTTTTTCCATCGCGATGTCCTAAGCGAATAAAGATGGCATTACCTGTATTTATCGCTTCGATATTTTGAATATCAATATTTTCAATCACTCCACCATCCACACATTCCAGTGCGATAGCCGACCGAAATGTATCAAAAATTTTAATGTTCCGGATGGTAACATTTTTAAACCCACCATAAGAAGCAGTGCCAAATTTGATCGCACTCGCACTGGACCTGATGATGCAATTCGCAATGTAAATACTGTCGTTGAAATAACCGGGATAGTAGGACTTCATGCAGATACCATCGTCCGCAGAATTCACATCACAATTGGTTATCCGAACATTTTTACAATCTGTAATATCCATGCCATCGTTGTTCCAATAGGCACGATTAATCAAAGCTATTTTATCGATTATAAGATTAGAGCACAGTTCAAAAGAGAGTCCCCAACAAGCGCCATTTTTAATTTTGAGTTGTGTTATTTTTACTCCGTCACATTCAGAAAACCGAAACAATTTTGGTCGTACAGTTTCGCTGGGGCGCATGTTTTTTGTGCTGTAGTTTGGGTCAATTTTAATGCCTGCGTGGTGCAGACTATCAATGTTCAACGCAAGTTCCCTGCCCTGTCCATCAATCATACCTGTACCAGAAAGTGAAATATTATCTACCCTACGAGCCAGTATGAGAGCGAGTTGCGACAAATCATCTTTTTTAGGAGTACTCGGAAGACCTTCAGTATTCATTGCTTTATAGTCATTCGGATTACTGCTGCCAAGCAGGACAGAACCACTTTCGAAATACAGATCAACATTACTTTTCATTTCAACACTCCCCGATAAAAATATTCCTTTTGGAAAAACAACCCGTCCACCGTTGGCTTCAGATGCCGCATCAATAGCGGCTTGTATAGATTTGGTGTTTACAATTTTTCCGCCAGGAATCGCTCCGTAGCTGGTAATTTTAAAAGTCTTTTCTGAATGAGAAATTTGTCCATAATTTATTTTGGGCAGACCGAATAAAATGGAAAGAAAAAATAAACGAAAAAATATTGGCGGAGCAAATCGATGCATTATACTTTACTTTTTATGGAATAATTTTTTTGTCAAAAATAAACTAATGAAACAAACGATCCGGTGCTAAAAACATTTCCTACCTGTAAAGGATCATCATGTTAACTTTCATTTCTCAGAGTAGCATATTTGATAATTATTTTGAAATAATACCTTAATTTTAAAGTGAAATAATTTTTTATGCTTTTAACTGATAAATCACTGGCACTAAATGAAACTGTACAGCAGATGGGCTTTGCCTCTGTTGAAGATTTTGCTTTGCAAAAAACAAAGGAGACTTTGCTACAGGAAGTCGCAGAAAGTCTAAAAAAAGCTGCCACTTTTCAAAAAAAATACGGCATAGATTATATTGATTTCTGCAGGCAATTTCATACTCTTCCCCAGTCTATTTTTGAAAAAGAGGAAGACAGCGCTGAATGGAATGCGGAGCTGAAATATCGGGAAATTTTGCTTCAAAAACTTGCGCGCCTTCAATAATGTTTGCAACCCTGTTTTTATTTGATAATATTATTTCCTCTGTTGCAATTCTGCGACAGGAACAATGCACAGCACTTTCGATTACTAACTGAAAGTTGTTTTTAATGACAAATCAGTTATTTTTTTAAGAGAGATCATCATCGAAAATGTTTTAGTTGATTATTCCTATCACTGGCAGAATGCAGATGGAAATCTTATTATCCGTTGGGATAATGCAGCTCACTATCCCGGCATCTCTACCTTTCCACACCATAAGCATGAAGAAACTGAAAACAATGTCTTAGCGTCAGAGCAACTTTCTTACTCTCAGTATTGAACTTTATAAAAAATAAAGTTGCATTTTAATGAATCGAGAAAACATTGCGATTCTATTAAAAACTTTAGAATCTATCAATTTTTCCAATATCGCTTGTTCGGCTCTTTCCCTAATTCTATTGTCAATACCCCTCCTGCTACAAGGTCTTTGTGTTTTATCTTAGGTGCATTTATTTGTTTCCCATTCAGAGACATCGATTGGATGTAATCATTGCCTGGCGAATTGTTTATCGTTTTGATGATAAATGTTTTTCCTCCATAAAATTTTGGATCAAGATGAATAGTTACCTCATCAAAAACAGGGCTGCTCAAATCATAATAGGGTTCTAAGGAACAGCCGCCCGTCATATCAAAAAGCCCCATAGAAATAAGACAAAATTGTGCACTCAACTGGCCTTCGTCTTCTTCCCCTATCCAACCGGAGTATGGCGTAGTATTAAAAAGATCGTTGGCAACCTTCCTGGAATATTTTTGTGTAAGCCATGGCTCTCCTGAATAATTAAATAAAAATGGAGCCTGCAAATTCGGTTGGTTACTCAAATCCACATACCCTTTTTCAAAACCTTCTTCCAAACGATTATTGAAATTTTCTTTCCCCATAAGTTTTACCAGTCCGGGCACATCCTGCGGAACGAACCAACTGTATAACCAGGCATTTCCTTCCATGTATCCCGCGCCATTCCATCCACCATCAGTACCCATTTTAAACGGATCAAAAGGTTCGTACCATTTTCCATCCTTATGTTTTCTTCGGAAATAACCGGTAGTCTTGTCATAAATATTTTTATAATTATTGGATCTTTTTATAAAATAATCCGCATCGTTTTTTTTCTTTAGCGCCAAAGCAAATTGTCCGAGACACCAGTCGTCATAAGCATATTCCATTGTGTTGCTCGCTGGTCCGCTTTCTTCGGGCGCGTACCCAAATTCCATGTAATCTTTTAACTGCCGGTTACCAGCATATCCTCCGCAAGGATGTTCAATTCCGGGAGTTGTATAATCGTGTTTGATTGCCTGGAAAACTTTCTCAGGATCAAATTGAGATATGCCTTTTATATAACTACCAATAATTAATGAGTTTTGATGTTGCGCTCCCATGATCGGAGAATACTCCAACCCAACCGGTGCTTCAGGAATCCATCCGCCATGTTGTTGTAATTCTAACAAAGAGTTCACCATAGAATTTGCATAAGCCGGTGCTAACAAAGTCCACAATGGAGCAAGATTCCATTGCGTGCCCCAGAATGCATCACCACTATAGACCGCATCCACAGGGGCTTTTATGGTTTGAAGATTTTCGCACATGTCAATGTATTGTCCATTAACATCACTCATTAAATTTTTTCCGGTGAAGGTTCTGTAAAAATCTGTATAAAATTTTGCTTTGTTGTCTTCGCTTCCCTTTAGTTCAACAACCCCTAACAATTGATTCCATTCACTTTGCGCCGATGCGACCACCTTGTCAAAATCATAATTGAAAGGTTCCATTTCTGTTTTCAGATTTAGTGCAGCGTTGTCTAAACTGACAAATGAAATGCCTGTCGAGGCAGTAACTTTTTTATCATTTACAGAATCAAAATTCATGATAACGCCGCAGCTCCCTTTGCCTTCAAAGGTTTTAATATCTTTTGTAATGTTGCATTTTCTTCTCCATGCTGTTCCGTAGCTCACAGAATTTCCGGTATAAGTTTCGTACTGCCAACCGTCTACTGATTTTAATTTTTTGTCAAATATGGTTTTAAAATAAACGGTAATTTTTCCGGAATACCCATTGGTAGTGGTTATGGATCCTTCTATTTCATGGTCATTTATTTTGGCAAATTTAACTTCCAAAATTTCTGTCAATTCCTCAGTGGGAGGATCAAAATCCAGGAGCAAATGATTTTTGTCGGAACCGGGAAATGTGGTTTTAATCATTCCGCATCTTTTGGTAGCTGTCAGCTCCACATTAACATTATAATCCATCAGATGGACCGAATAATATCCTGGTTTTCCTGTCTCAGATTTTTTCTCGTAACGGGAGCGATACCCTGCCGTCCACATACTTCCAAATGGCCCGTCTGCTTCACCGGGAAATAGTTTTGGATATTCGCTGCCTGCAATTGGATCTCCGACAAAAGGCATGTAGCTCACTCCTGAAAGTGACATTCCATGAATATGGCTAAACCCTGAAATGCTTCCTACTGCGTATTCGTAGCCTCCGTTCCAAACATTTTTTTGATTATCCGGACTTAATTTTACCATTCCAAAAGGCATGGAAGGGCCGGGAAAAAGCATCCACCTGGAATTAGAAGTTCCTGTGAAAACATTCACATAGTCTGTTGCTTTTTTTTGGGCGAAGCCCAGATTAAAAACAAACGAAAACCCAATAACTAACAGGTGTTTGGTATGCAGCCGGAAAGTTTGTGAGTCCATAGAATTGTGGTTAGGAATTTTCTAAAAATAGAAGGATAATTTTTTACTTTCCTGTTATACGATACCAATATGTTCTTCAATCTAAAAAATCTTAAATTCCCAAAGACCCGAACGGGGATTCGTTTTTTCGTTACGAAGTGTGACACGAATATAACGTGAATCAAATTTCGCACTCGTAATTAATGGTGATCCTATTTTTTTATTTTCCCATTGATCTTCTGCCAGTTTCCAGGTTTTATTATCACTGGAAATTTCAATTTTATATTGATATGATTTTATGGTGAACTCAGGAAAAATTTGAATTTCATTAAAAGACTTTATCGAACCGAGGTCAAGCATAATCCACTCCTGTGCATAGCTGCCTGCAATCCATGGTGTGGCATTATTTTCATCCACTGCATTTTTTGCAGAAGTAAACGACGGATCCAAATCACTGGAGCTCGTAACCTTACAATTAAAAGCAAGATTAATTTTTGTGTCCTCATCTTTTAAAGCACCCACGCCTCTGTTAGTGCTGACCACTCTTTTGATAGAACCGTCGGAATTAAATTTCAGTTCATCTGCAGCCACCTGTCGTAGCTTTTGAGAAATCGGATACTTATCCAAAGTATTAAACCGATGGTAAATGATGTAATATTTTTCTTTAAACTTTAAGATGGAATGATGACCTGTGGATTTTATTTTTTCGTCTTTTTCGTCGGTGCTCAGAATCGGCCGCATCATACCTTCTGTCCACGGACCCATTGGCGTGGGGCCAGTGGAGTACCTAACCTGGTATGTTGGATCCCATGTTTTTCCCCATGAATAGGAGAAATAGTAAATCCCGTTTTTCTTAAAAATATAAGGCGCTTCAAAGTAATGCGGCGGCGTTACTTCCTGCGGCTGTCCGTTAAATGAAATCATGTCAGGGTTTAGTTTTACAGCCAGGCATCTTCCTTCAATATCAAAGCCACTGTTGGATGATCCCCAATACAAATAAGCCTGCCCGTCATCATCCACAAAACATTCTGCATCGATAGTTTCCACATAAAAATATTCTTTATGGCGGATCAAAGGTTCATTGTTTCCGAGCGCATTTTTCCAGGGGCCCTGCAACTTATCAGCTACTCCAACCCACACTTCCTGACCCACCGTAACGTACATATAAAATTTGCCGTTAAGTGCTTTGATCACACTTGGAGCCCACACTCCCGAAGGGGTACCTGTGCTACTTTTGCAAGCTTCTTTCGTTGGCCAGTTTAAATAACTGCATGTCCAATTCACGAAATCTTTAGAAGACCACACCGCCATTTTGCTGATGTCATTCCAATCAGGCATATCGCTTGTTGCAAAAATATAAAACGTTCCATTATCCTCTATAACGGTTGGATCAGCGAAATACCCCGGCAATAAAGGGTTTCCGGCTTTGGGGCTATCGAATGAAAGATCATTTTTATTCCAAAGATTTAATACTGATTGATCAGGATTTTGAGCGAATGCGCTGACGCAAAAAAGAAATGTAATGAATGTGGCGACATACTCTTTAAAATATCCTTGACTCATATTTATTGGGAATTTATAGATTGATTTTGGTTGACGTGAATCCGGCTCGTTACTATGCAAACATGACGTTTTGGTCAAAAATGAAAATGGTAAGCTTACGTTTTTTGGGCTCTGTGTGGTTATGGGAATCAGAGAACGTCAGCGCACCCATAACCGAAAGCGCAATAGAAAATTTAAAGATAAGCGTTTGTTCGTCGGCGCCCAATAACATAGTTCATCCTATGTTACCAGCTTTGTTGCTTGTTAGTCTGTTGTCCAATCTTCAATGACAATTTCGTCTAATCGGTCAAAGTCGCTAACGTTTTTTGTTACCAAAATAAGATTATTAAAAATGGCTGTTGAGCCAATGAGCAAATCAAAGTCGTCTAAAATTTTACCCCTTGTTTTTAGTCGTGCCTTTTCTGTTGCGTAAATATCAAGTGTCGGAAAAATCGGAAGAATGTCGAATTTTAATTGAAATGTTTCAAGAGTTTTTGTATTCTTTTCTCTATGAGTACTTTTTGCTACTCCGTATTTTAGTTCAGCAATTGTTATTTCAGACACGCAACAATTTTCAAATCCAACCTCATCAATTTTTGCTTCAAGATTAAATTTTCCGTTGAGGAAATAAGCACAGATGTTGGTGTCTAAAAGATACTTTTTCACAAGCCAATAGGTTTACGGATAAACTTTCTGTCTTTTTTCAAATCTTCAACAAATTCATCTGCCGAATAGTCAAGTACCAAAGCGCCAAACAAAGATTTCCACGAATTATCCTTTGTCTTTTTGGTTGTTTTCATTGACTTTGAAAGCCGTGCTATAAGTTCCAACTTACTGTCCGGGCTAAGGCTTTTTAGCAATGAAAAGTAGCTATCAATCAGGACTGTATTTATATCTGCGGTATTCATTTTTTATTTATTTCAATTGTTACAAAGGTAAAAAAAATCGGTGAGGTTACAAGTTGGTGGTGTCAAAATATTGTTTAGCAAAGTCTGAAATTCGATTATGTTTTACCCTGAAATAGGTTAACCATTTTTTATAATAAAAAGTTCATTGTTATTACTATCACTCAACAAGATTTTTCTGCCCGGACTATGGCTAAAATCCCGTACGTACGGGACACATTGTCAGCACTTCAGCCCCGCTTGTGCGAAACCCTTTCCTATAAGCAGTTCGTGATTATCAGGCAGGTTGTTTGTCCTTACTAAAAGTCTTTAGTTTAGTATCCAGCAAGCTTTGTTGTTGTTGTTTTTCTTTGTTAGCACGGATGAATTCGCTGATTGCAAGTTCCTCTTCTTTTGTCATTGGTTTTTCTCCACCAATGAAATCTACGCCAAGTTCTTTGTCCTTATTTTTCATTTAGAATATATTTATTTATGAGCTTTAATGCTGCGATTGTATCAATTAGCATAATCCGTCCACCCAAATGCATTGCACCTAAACTGTCAATGTATCTGTTGAAAAACTGTCACCTGTAATAACGTTTTCAATCGAGTTTGTCAACTTGTCGATGATAAAATCAAGTCCGAAATTTTATCTCTTTTTCACTAACCGAATTTACGAAAATTGAAGTGTCTGTCAAATGTTACTTGAAGTTTGCAAAGGGGTTGGCTGACCGCTGACGTTGGGGACCGATGGCTGGGAAATTTTTATTCTTCAACCGAATGAAGGCCCAATAGAATTACCAAAGATTAAAATATGGACAAAAACGTTGAACAAAGAAATCTCAGGCGGGAGTAAAGCTGATAGAAGTATAAAAGCCGATGAAACGCACGTCCGCTATGCTATTGCCAAGCCCTTTGTTGTAGACATTTTGGTCGTCAGTCGTTACTCCACTGAAAGTATTTGTAAAGGTAACTGCCGACTTCATAAAAGTTGTCATCGAAATTTGTGAATAAAATGGGAAGTCTCTTAACAATGTCATCGGTGTATTTTAAGAATAAGTCTTTTTGATGTTCGTATTGATAGTCAGGCATTACTTTTTTCATCATCATCTTTAAATCATCTGAAAAGGCAATTTCATCAATTCTTTTCTGCTTATTCCAAATACTCGTCATGGCTTTAGATGAAGCTGCTATTGATTTTACAACCTTTTGCGTGTCTAACTCCAATTTGTAACCGTGTTTTACCCTAGTTTCACCATCCCACTTATCCCACTCGCTGTAAAACCATTTGTGGAATAATTTTACTTTAAGCTCTTTATAATCGTCTGATGTCCATTTGAATTTTTGAGGTCTAATTATCCCAGAAGATTTTACGATTTTGTTTTCATAAAAAAATGGTGTCAAACTTAAAAAATAACTGAAAAAGGCATTTGCCAATTCTTCTTCATGCTCTATCGAAATTATTTTCGGGGAAGTCCATTCCTCTATGAAATCATGAAAATGGTTCGCGAAAAGATGTTCAGTCCATACACTTATGAGTTCAGACGGGTTCGGATAATTCTTTGGGTTTTGGCAAAGTGAGTTTATTTTTTTTATAACTGTTGTGCAGTTCTTTGCGCCTTCCGTAAGGCCATTGGCAATGCGCTCCAACGCTTCGTCTCTTTTCTCGTTTTTGAATAGTGAGTTCATTTAGGTTATAATATGTCTCGATAAATTGGTGAGAGGTGTCAAAATGCTACAGAAAATGATTTACACTACTTGAGTAAGAATATTAGCATCGTAGCTCCAACAATCTTGTAGAAAACTATTGCAAGCATGAACCACATTTTGTTTAAAGCCAATAAGCCATTTGTCTTTTATCCATTGATTTGCGGATGGATTATTTGCCAATGCTTTTAAGTCTTCAAGTTGCGTGTCCAATAGTTCAATATGCTTAGAAATGCTATGCCTTAACGGATGTTGTTCATTAATAACCGACGTTAGAAATATTTTTATTTGGTTTATCATATTTGGTGCAGTATAAGAAAAGAATCCAAAGTCTTTGTCAAAATAGGATGTTTGAAATTGTTTATTAAGTTCAAGTATTTTTTCTTTAACCGTCATAAAATGTATTTAAAATTTTAAAAAATGTCTCAACCTAAATACTGTGTCCAACAATTAGAGCCTTTGCATCTTGTCCGCCGTAAAATGAAAATGGATGACCTTAATCGAACTTGCTTTGTCCAGATTTTGCGTATAAAGCTAACTCAATTGCTAAACTGTTTTTGTCTTTGGAATTGTCGCGAAAATTTTTGAAGAACCAAGAAATCAGATGATGGTTAAGAATTGCAGAATTTGCTTTCTCATTACTAATTCCAAGAGCTTTTAATCTGCGGTTTAAGTCTTTAATGTCAAGTTCACTGATTTGTTCATTCGTCATTATAGTTTGAATTTTTTTTGAGTTCAAAGCTTTTCGAATTGCAATTTCTGTTAGGTTATTTTCCCAATTCCCTTCATCAATTAGATTATCGTAAGACTTGATAAAACGCTTTTTGAGCATCGTTGTCAAAAGGCTACCAATTATAATGGAAATGATACCACCAACTAACAAGGAAAGCCAACCCTTAAAAATTATCATAAGAATCAAGTCAGTTATAAATAGAATTGAAATAACAACTGCGGAAATAGTTGTAATATAATTATAAGGAGTATTCAGTAGCCTGAACCGAAATGCCTCTCGAAGAGCTAATAGACTTATAAGTATTATACTTACAAGTTGAAGTAACAACCATTTTGGGTCTGAGATAAACATAATTTTTTATTTACTGATAACGATGTTCTTTAGTATGTAATCGCTTTATCCGCAGGTTTCGACGGTTTGATTTAGCACAACGTTGACGCATTGGATGAGAGGGAAATATAGAATTTCTTCGGCCCGAACCAAATCTCAATAAAACTATTTAGATTCTTCAATTTTCTTAAGTATTGCTTCACCTATTTGCCAATTTAATTGATAATTCATATCGTTTATTCTGGCATTAAAATAATCAATGTATTCTGCAATACTTCTTTTCGCATCTAAGCCTGTATCTTTTTTAAAGTCATCGAAAAAAATTTCATAATTGTTTTTAAATTCAATTTTAGTAGGCATATTTTTTGTTTTTCTTAGAAGAAAAGAAATACTAATGCATCGTAAGTCATTTATTTATTGAAGATTGTCTTATTTTCTCAATTAGAGAATCTTCAATAATCTGAAATTTTATACAATAACTTTTCGTGCCGTGTGGATTTGCTTGGACAAAATAATAATCATGTATGATGGTATCAGACGTTAAATTAAACTTGCCTGCTTCACTAAGCATTAGCATATTTTTCAAATCAGAATGAGAAAGTGGATTCAGAGTTTCTAAATTACCGATAGCTGTAAAATATTTTCGTTTAATAAATCCTTTACCAAATCGCACGACAAATGAAAGATTTTGTTCATGGTTTACAATTTCGTTAGATACTATTTCTAAGTGGTATGGGATAAGGTAGGCATTGATATAACGTTGGAAACGGTATAATCGGAAACATAAGTACAAAGCTAAAATGCAAATAAAAATTGTCAAGGTCAGACTGCTGAACATAAATTTATTTTCAAGAATGAAGAAAAGTCAATAAGGTGTCGAATAACGGTTAAAACTTGCGGCGGGTGGCGAAATAGAATTCCTTTCTGCCCGAGCCTTTGTCAAATTTATAATAAAAAATTCATTGTTGCTACTATCGCTCGACAAAGATTTGGCAGCCCGAGCTATAGCTGAAATCCTTACCAATGCTCATTGTTAACACTTCAATCCCGCTTGTACAAAACTGTAAGTTGCAGGTGTTTGCCATTTAGTCTTTCCACCATTCAAGGAACTCTTTTGTGGCAAGTATCCCAAATGGCCTTATTAATTCTTTTCTTTCTGTTTCTGCTTCAGCCTGGGAAAACATTATTCGTACCATCCAAAGTCCCATTGTGTCCGCGATTGCGAAAAGGGGAATTTTATTATTTTCTTTTTCCAGTCTCTCCATATTAGCATGGAAAAATTCATTGCAGTCTGTAAAAAGAATGCACCATTCCGCGTCAAATTCATTGTCTAATACTTCTTTCAACTTTTTCCCAACCTTAGATCTAGACTTTTGTTTATGGTCACTTGCAATTAAACTAACCATTGCAGTAGTTAAAGAGGCAATCTTAAAACAGATATTCCATTTGGTATCAGTTATCTGTTTTAGAACAGGAAACGCTTCTTTTAAACCGGGATAAGTTGTGAGATATAAGGCATCTATTGCCGGAATAAGTAATTCAGCTTTTTTAAACAATTTATTCTCATTTGAACAAAAAAGAATCATGGTTATCGTTTTATAAACAGTTATTAAATTTAGTTATGAAAAAGTCAAAATGCTTAAATTTTCCTAGAAAACTTGTTTCTATATTCTTCAGGCAAAGAATTATCAAATACTGTAAAGAATTTAGTTCCTTTTACATTGGTATATTCTAAGATCAGTTTAAAGTCGGTTATATGTTTTGGCACTGGATGGTCTACCGAAGCTTCTCTTTCTCTACGCTCAAATGTGTCACTAAATATTAATGAGTAAGCAATTTCTGAGTTTGTCAGCAATGGTTTAAAATTGTCAACATCGGGCTCAATTGAAAAATACTTTTGGTCTAACTGTGTCACAAATTTCAGGGTGAAAGCTACGTGTTCACTATTATTAAGAAGAGTCAATTGTCGTTGCCATTTTGCATCAACAACTTGCAGTCTATTAAGCATATTTTCTGGATGTTGGTATAAGTCAACATTTGCAGATTGAGGTATAAATGTGTATCCTGTTCCTATCAACCTAATATAAATTTTAGGTTGGTCAAAGAATTTCCTTTTTAAAGGTGGATAGATTGCTCCAACGATTGTCTTTAGACCAGTTATTATTAAACTTGCTATCTCCATTGATTTTTCGTTTTGGATGGTCTCGTTTTACTGGCAGCTTACTCTCAAATATACGCAACTTGTTACACCAACATGTATCAATTTACATTGGGTATTGGTGCAACAATAAAACTCAAATTAATTAATTAATTAATTAGAAACCTCACACTGGATTATTTCCCTCACAGGTTTTAAACAAAAATAAAATAAAGTGTCCCCTAAGAAATCCCCTACAAAATAAAAAAAGCCTTGAAAGCTAACACTGACAAGGCTTCTAATTTTTAAAATGTGCCCGGGACTGGATTCGAACCAGCACATCCTTGCGAACGCTGCCACCTGAAGGCAGTGCGTCTACCAATTTCGCCACCCGGGCGTTTCTCTCTTTAAATTTTATTTCAAAAAGAGATTGCAAATATAATTTGAAAAATATAGAAATTTTAAACTGTAACGGATTTAAAAATTTACGCCCACAATAATTTCCTAAACGCTAACATTAAAATCCCGCAACGCATCATTCAAACTTGT
>JBDSHT010000279.1:0-4749 GCA_039918315.1 Ginsengibacter sp.
CCATGGCGAACAAAAACATGTCGCTCGCAGAGCACCAACTTGCAGTTGTGGGTGTTCCTTTTCCTTATTTAATCACTGCGGTTGAAAAATTAAAAAGCGCAAAATCTTTTTTTGTAGCTGCGCAAAATTGTTATAAAGAACCGTCAGGTGCGTTTACCGGCGAGGTGGGTGCATCGATGATTGCTTCGTGTGGAATAGAATATGTGATCATTGGCCATAGCGAAAGAAGAGAGTATTTTAATGAAACAAATGAAGTGCTTGCCACTAAAGTGAATATCGCTCTTTCTAATAATTTAAAACCGATTTTTTGCTGCGGTGAAGCATTGGATATTCGCGAGGCTGACGGCCAAAATGATTTTGTGGAAAAGCAATTAAAGGAAAGCCTATTTCATTTAAGCAGTGAGCAAATAAAAGATTTTGTGGTAGCATACGAACCGATTTGGGCTATTGGAACCGGTAAGACCGCAACTGCAGAACAAGCACAGGACATGCATGCTCATATCAGAAAAGTATTTGCAGCAAAATATGGAGAACCGGTTGCAGACAGTATTTCAATATTGTATGGCGGTAGTGTAAAAGGAAATAATGCAAAGGAAATTTTTGGCAAACCTGATGTGGATGGTGGCCTTGTTGGCGGTGCTTCATTAAATGCTGATGAGTTTGAAGTGATTATTAAAAGTTTAAAATAATTTTCACTTGGAATTTTTGAGAATAGATATTTTGGTCGAGTAAAATGATTTGTTGTTATTTATGTAGCATTAATAAAAGTTGGTTACTGGCCTCTTAAATTTTATTTACCACATCAAATTAGATTATAAATTAGCCTGATGTCCGATGATAAAAATTTAGTTCCTTCATTTTATTCAGGGTTCGTTAAATTATTTTCCGGCCTGGCGTTAGTCCAATTATTAAATTTTGGCTTTGCCCTTATTTTGCCTAGATTTTATACTCCTGATGACTATGCATTTTTTGGGGTATTCACGGCTATCGTTTTTATACTCCTGGAAATTATTACGCTAAAACTCGACGTAACTATTTTTTTTCCAAAAGAAGATGATGAGGCCATTGAAATTGTTCATGCGATATTCCTGGTGTCTTTCTATTTCGCTCTAATCACGCTATTGGTAAGCATTTGGGTATCTTTTTTTTATAATCCTGCTTATTTGTTTTTGTCTTTTAGCATTATCGTGTATGGAATGGTGTTGCCTCTGAGCGCGTGGTTCAACAGAAAAAAGGATTACCGCTGCCTGAATACTTATCGAATAATACAAGCCATTTGTATCCCTGTATTCTCACTTTTTTTTGTCATTCTTTTCGATTGGCATTTTGGCCTGGTGATGGGTTTTATTTTGGGTCAGTTGGTAGGCTTAGTGTATCTTCTTATATCATTTAAACACCTAAACTACTCCTTACTAAAGTTTACCCTTGTTCGAAAATATATCTATCGTTACCAACATTTTCCAAAATATGGAGTGTTGTCTTCTTTGGTGGGCAGCATTTCAAGAAATAGTATTGTATTTTTTGTGAAATACTTTTTTGGGAGTAGTAGTGCAGGGCATTTTACCATGTCAACAAAACTATTGAGAGCGCCTGCCGGGGCATACCAATCAGCGCTTTCGCAGGTATTTCTTCAACAAGCAAGTCACATGGACAATGCTTCCGCAAAAGTGTACATTAAAAAAATAGTTTGGTTTGGATTTGCATTGGGAGTTTTACCAGTTATTGCTTTCCTCATTTTTGGTCAGGATATATTTGGATTTTTATTTGGAACAGAATGGCTGGCTGCAGGTAAAATGGCACAGTATCTTGTGCTCTGGATGTTTGCAATGGCATTAGTAACTCCTGTCGGACTTATGTTGGATATCAAACAAAAACTTAAGTTTGAACTCGGATGGAATATTGTTTTAATGGTATTTCGGTTGTGTGCGATATTGATTGCAGTACTTCTCAACGATCTGTACCTGATGATGCTTTTGCTTTCAGTAGTCGGCGTTGTCATGAGTATTTTTCTATTGGTTTACGTTTTAAAATTAACGAATGGTAAAGAAGTTTGAGATTCAACTTAAATATCCATTTTTATATAAATGGAACCCGGAGGGAAATATTTCTCTTATTACCAATTCAATGTCCAGTGGGTTGTTCAGGCATTTTGCATCCATTTCAAATGAAACAGACGCAGTTAATTTATTGGAGAACACTGACGGTAATTTTGCCATTGTCATCAACGAAGACAAGTTTTTTCTAGCAGCAGTTGATAGGGTTAGAAGTTTTCCTCTTCTCTATAAGATTGAATCAGACACATTGTTTTTGACCGATAATATTTTAGAGGTTGAAAATGAATTTGTTTTTGATGAGAAAGCGGTTCAAAGTTTTCAGGAAAATTATTGCACAGAAGGAAGTGAAACGTTGTTGCAAAACTGGAAACAGTTGGCAGGTGGGCAATATCTTTTTGTCAACAAAGACAACAGTGAAATTTCTATTCAAAATTATTTCCGGTTTACAATGCGAGCCCCTCAGCATTCTATAAATAATAATATTTTAAGGAAAATATTTTTAGATGTATTTCAATCAATTCTTTCTGAAATAGGCGACAGACCTATCATTGTTCCACTTTCTGCCGGGTATGATTCACGGTGTATTGTCGCCATTTTAAAAGAACTGAATGCAAAGAATATTTTTTGTTATACCTATGGAAGAGCTGATAGTTTTGAAAAAGTAGTTGCTAAAAAGGTTGCTGCATCACTCCAGTTAAATTGGGTTTTCATTGAATATACCGCAGAGTTATTGGATCTATTTTTTAATGATGAATGGAATGACTTTTCATCCAAAGGACACTTC
The DNA here is from genome assembly GCA_039918315.1 of Ginsengibacter sp. Lineage (GTDB taxonomy): Bacteria > Bacteroidota > Bacteroidia > Chitinophagales > Chitinophagaceae > Ginsengibacter. The sequence goes on from JBDSHT010000279.1 coordinate 2,839, forward strand.
TTTACTTCTCTACCAAATGAACAGGATTTCTTTGCACTTTCCTTGTTGCAAAAAAATAATTTGTTACCAAAAGATGGTGTGGTACTTTCCGGATATTTAGGGGGTGCACTGGCTGGTAACAGAAATAGTTTTAAGGGAGTGCCAGATAATGATGCAGACCAGGAAGAATATAATTTTAGCAATAGAGGCAGTAAGTATATTGTAAACTCAATTCATTTGTATGAGTATTTTGGTCTTCAATGGTATATGCCCTTTGTCGCAAAACCTTTGATAGAATATAGCTTATATGTTCCGGTTGATGAAAGATTTTTTAAAAATGGCTATCACAATTTTTTGTCAGAAGCTTTTTTCAAACCCTTAAACATCGACTTCCGGAAATCTAATCATGATTATAGAAAGCACACGATTAAAAATTTCTTTAAAGCTTTTCTCCCTCAAAATTTGGTGAATTTTATACGATCTAAAAATGCGAAAAGCCCTTTCAACGATCCGAATAATACAGCTTACTTACAGAAGAAAATGATAGCAACCAGCATTGATAAAAAACAAAAATATGTAGGGGCTGATTTCAACGCACTTCACGCAGAACAATTTATAATGAAGTTGCGTAAAATGATAAGTTTCCGGGGGCACATTTAAATAATTAATGAGAACCCTTTTGTTACCTTTGCGCGATTTTTAAATATTTTTGGTAAATGAAGAACATTCGAAATTTTTGTATTATAGCTCATATCGATCACGGTAAAAGCACACTAGCAGATAGGTTGCTGGAGTTTACGCATACTGTGAGTGATCGCGACATGCAGGCACAGGTACTCGATAATATGGACCTGGAACGTGAGAAGGGAATTACCATTAAAAGTCATGCCATTCAAATAGATTACACATTGGATGGTGAAGAGTATGTTTTAAATTTAATTGATACTCCCGGCCACGTAGATTTTAGCTACGAAGTAAGCCGGGCGCTGGCTGCATGCGAAGGGGCGTTATTGCTGGTGGATGCTACACAAGGCATACAGGCGCAAACTATTTCTAATTTATACCTCGCTATTGATAATGATTTGGAGATCATTCCGGTGCTGAACAAAATTGATATGGATGGTGCCATGATAGGAGAAGTAGAGGATCAGATCATTGAATTGATCGGTTGTAAAAAAGAAGAAATTTTACATGCGAGTGCCAAAACAGGTGTTGGTGTTGAAGAAATATTGAAGGCAATTATTGCCAGAATTCCTGCACCGAAAGGAGATTATGATGCACCGCTGCAAGCGCTGATTTTTGACAGCGTTTTCAACAGTTTTAGGGGTATTATTGTTTACTATAGAATTTTTAATGGGATATTAAAGAAGAATGATAAAATTCGATTTTCAAATACGGGTAAAGAATATGGAGCGGATGAAGTTGGTATTTTAAAGATAGGAATGATGCCAAAGCAGGCTGTAAAAGCCGGTGATGTTGGCTATGTAATTACCGGAATAAAGGATGCCAAAGAAGTAAAAGTAGGGGACACTATTACCCTTACCAGCAATCCTTGTAAGGAATCCATCAAAGGTTTTGAAGAAGTAAAACCGATGGTGTTCGCTGGAATTTTTCCAATCAATACTGACGAGTTTGAGGAGCTCAGAGATTGTATGGAGAAGTTGCAATTAAATGATGCTTCACTCACTTATGAACTGGAAACTTCACAGGCATTAGGCTTTGGTTTTCGTTGTGGATTCTTAGGAATGCTTCACATGGAGATCATCCAGGAGAGGCTTGAAAGAGAATTCAATCAATCCGTGATTACCACGGTTCCCAACGTTAGCTTTTATGCATACACTTCCAAAGGGGAGAAAATTTTAGTAAACAATCCTTCTCAAATGCCCGACCCAAGCAGGATTGAGAGAATTGAAGAACCTTTCATTAAAGCGC